>NZ_JAINEZ010000140.1:0-7817 GCF_019873065.1 Sphingobium sp. PNB | reverse complement strand
CCGCGCCATAGCTGGCAGAAAACCGCGGGTTGGCCCCATCAGGCAGTGCCCACCTGCGCATAATCCTGCGCTTCGCATAATTGCGGCCCAGGGCCACGCACCGCATGGCGCGCTCCGCGATGTTGTTGTCGATTTCCAGGCGCCCATCGTCGAGGAAGCGCGTCAGCGCGACCCAGCGCTTGCGGCCATAGGCGATCGCCTTGGCCATCTCGGACTTGGGCGAGAGACGGCGCAGGGCATCGTCGAGTGCCTGGCGCAGCTCGTCGATCAATGGCTGGGTGCGGTCCTGCCGGCTTCGTCGTCGGATCTCGGGTTGCTGGCCTCGAACCTCTGCCTCGATCTCATAGATCTGGCCGATGCGTTCCAGCAGATCAGTGGTGAGCGACGTCGGCTTGGTGGCGTGGATGTCGAATATCTTTCGCCGGAAATGCGCCCAGCAAGCAACCTCGGTGACGCGGTTCGTGTCGTAGAGCTTGTCATAACCGGCATAGCCGTCGGCCTGGAGATAGCCGGTGAAGTTGGCCAGCTGCCGCTGGGGATGCGCGCCGGTGCGATCGGTGGTGAACTCATACCAGACCAGCGACGGGGTCGTGGCACCGGAGCCACGATCATCGACGGCGTAAGCCCAGAGCCTGCCAGTCGCCGTCTTGCCGCGTCCCGGATCAAGCATGGGAACCGGCGTATCGTCGGTATGGATCTTCGAGGCGGTCAAGCCGACCTCGCGAATGCGACTGACGATCGGGTCGAGCAGCACGGATGCCTGTCCCACCCAGCCTGCCAGCGTCGAGCGGTCGATCTCGACCCCCTGCGCAGCCATGATCTCGGCCTGGCGGTAAAGCGGCAGATGATGATCGAACTTGGAGACGACGACGTGGGCCAGCGTGCCGAAGGTCGCCTTGCCGCGCGCTATCGCCTTTACCGGTGCGGGCGCCTGCACGATCTTCTCGCAGGCGCGGCAGCTATACTTGGGGCGGATGGTCCGAACGACGCGCCACTGCACCGGCACGGCATCGAGCATCTCGTCGCTATCCTGCCCCAGCGGCCGCAGCGCACCGCCGCACTCGGGACAGGTGCAGGTGCCCTGCTCGGGTTCTATCCGCTGCTCTTCGCGTGGCAGATGGGCGGGCAGCGCCCGAACAGGCGACGGCCGATCAGCCTCTGCCAGATCGGCTCGACGCGCGGCAGCGACGATGGCCTCGCCTTCGAGTTCTTCGAGCGCCAGCTCAAGCTGAGCGATCTGGGTATCGAGCTTCTCGGACGACTTGCCGAACTGCATCCGCTTGAGGCGCGCAATCTGCACGCGCAGCGTATCGATCAGGATGTCGCGGGCGGAAATATCGGCGTGGGCAGCTGCCAATGCAGCTTCAAGCTCGGCGATCCGAGCGTCTTTATCAGGGGTGGAAAGGCCTGCGTCCGACACCACGATCACATAGCAGATCGATGGTCGAAACGCTAATAAAAGCACCAGAAAATGGGCGTTTTACCCCGCCAATGAAGGAGTGAAAGTGCATTCAGGTCGCCGCCAGTCGATGCCTTCCAAGAGCATCGAAAGCTGCGCCGCCGTCATCACCACCGACCCCGCCTTGGTCGACGGCCACACGAAGCGCCCCCGGTCCATCCGCTTGGAAAACAGACACATGCCCTGGCCGTCGTACCAAAGCAGCTTCACCAGATCGCCGCGCTTGCCCCGGAAAGCGAACAGCGCACCGGAATGGGGGCTCTGCTCCAGAACCTGCTGCGTCATCACCGCCAGGCCGTCGAAACCCTTACGCATGTCGGTCGCACCGCAGGCCAGGAAGATCCGCGTCGATGGCGGCAGCGGGATCATCGCGTCAGGATACCGATCACCCGTGACAGGGCATCGGCATCGACCGTGGCATCCACGCTCACCCTGATACCAGACGGCAGTTCGATGCTAATCACGCCGCCGCTGCTCGCTGCAACTGTCGGGGCAGGCAAGGCTGGCTGCTCGCTGATCTGCACCTCCGCAAATGCCGGCTCGGCCAACTTGCGAACCCCGGCAAGCTCACCGGACATCGCCTGGCGCCGCCAAGTGTAGATCGAGCCGCTGCCGACATCATGGCGTTCACAGGCCGCGCGCACGCAGCCCTCCGGCCCGAATGCATCCCGCAGCACGGCCAGCTTCTGCTCTACCGTCCACCGCCGCCGGCCTGACACACGGCTAACGATCTCTATCCGACTACTCATACGACCGCTCGTATGAGCAGTCGCTGCGCCGCTCGCTGAATCCTCAATCTCGTCCGACACCGGCCACCCCGCTCAAAGAGCGGCAATCATCCCCGCGAATGGGCGCCGTGCAAGGCGGCCGTCAGACCTCGCTTACATTCCTTTGGACAATAAGGATGCCAATCATGAGTCTACCACAGGATGAGTTGGAGCAGCACTGATGGTGACGACTGCCCGCGCCTCCATAGCGTGGATGCTCGTTCCCTGAGACAACGCATCGGAAGATTGTATTGCAAGCCAGTTATGAGCGGGGAGCCGCCTTATGATAGTCGATCTTCTTTCGGTAGGGCCCCCAGACAATTTGGTCGCTTGAAAAGAAAATGGCCCCGTCGGAGCAAGCTCAACGACGAGGCCGAGGTTCAGGACCGCCCGAGGGGAACAGGTGGCAGATCCAATATTAGGTCGCGATCATGAATGCGCAATGACCCGGCCAGCGACTGCGTCAGTAGGTGGCCTGCGGTTTATCTGACTTGCGCACCAAGCGGTAGGCTCCAGCAGCGATCGCCGCCAGCAGCCCTAGCTTTGCGGCGGTCTTCAACGCACCAGATGCCACATAGCCAATGATCGCGCCCTTCACGCCGCTGTCACCGTCCCGCCGGTCGATCGCTGCCCCAACTGCTGTTCCGATCAGATTTCTCATGCGTCATCTCTCCATTTTGCCTGCGATGAGCGCATGAACCATGCCAAAGTTCCTCCGCCCTGCCAGACCGCGCCGCTCTCCATAAGTGCGCCACGCTCGTCAGAATTGCCGCCACGCCCATCAGGAACGCGCCATCGATATTCATCATTGCCGACTCCTTTCCTGTGAGGCATGTTCCACATTTGTTCTCATGTAGGAAAGGTGATTCTGCGATGGCAGAGCAGACCCCTAATCAGGCGCCACTGCGCAGCGCCGCCAAGGCAATCTACGATACGGTATACCCTTCGTCGGAATGGACGCCGGTGCCATTCGATGAGGCTGAGCGCCTTCAGACCGTCCACTATCGAAACGCCGTCGCCGCTGCCCGCTATTTTCAGCCGGTCGAGCAAGGCGCGCTGTTGTGGTCCATGGCCCGCTATCGCGATGGGCTGAAGGTAGCGACGTGCATCTTCGAAGCCGCAGCTTAGCGCTGTTCGGTGAGGGTGGCTTGCCGCTGCGGCAGGGAGGAATTCTTTGACGCTCACGGGCTCTGGTGGAAGTTTGAGAGGAAAGGCTGGAGCGATGACTTTCGGGACGCCCGACGGCGCTTTCACTGCAAGACCTGTCTACAACGGCACGGCCGGAAGGTGCGCCCAGCCGTCATTGAAACAAGCAGGGAGTCGCCGCGCTATTGCTTTCCACTGCCGGATGAGCGGGAATGGAAGCGCGCGCTAAACCGCTTCAGAGGATAGGATCATGAGCTACAAAGCTGTCCCAGAAGAACTGTTCGACATCCCCGACAATCTTTCACCCGGGGAATATCGCCATGTCTGTGCGCAGGTGGCCCTTCAGGCGGTAACCTATGCCATGGGTTCGCGCGAAGTGAAGGAAGGCCATGCCTCCATCGCGATGCCGATGCTGGCTGAAGCGCTCGCTATGGGTATCGCCATGCTGATTACGGCTGACGACACCAAGCGAACCCCGCGCGATATTCGCCTGGCGGGTGAACATTTCGGCAAACTGATCGGCGGAGTTGCCACGATCCTGCACGATGGCGAGGACCGGACAGGCAACCAGCTGCTTGATATGTAGGGGGTGATGCCGACCAAGCTCAACCAAGAGCGACCATGTGCAATCTTCACAAGGCCCGCAGCAGTGCCGAAGAGCTCGCCCGGCTATTCGGCGCGCTTCCCGATCCGGCCGACCAGATCGCGGTCAAAAAGGATTATGTCGCCCCGGGCAAGCCCGGCCACGTCGTGCGGGAGCAGGAAGGCCAGCGCATTTTGTCGGCGATGAGTTGGGGCTTTCCATTCCAGGGACGGCCCGTCACCAACGTGCGTAACTATACCAGCCCGTTCTGGAAGTCCGCGCTGGCGAACCCCTCCCGGCGCTGCTTGGTACCCGTCACCGAATTCCAGGAGTGGTCAGTCGAGCCGATGCCCGGTACGGGCAAAAAGAAGCCCTTCTGGTTCCGTGTCCCCAGCCAGCCGGTTTTCGCCTTCGCTGGGATATGGCGGCCCACGGAAGGCGTGCCGGTCTATTCCTTCCTGACCTGTGGCTATGAAGGCGATGCTGCCACCCATGTTGTCGGCGCCGTCCATCCCAAGGCATGTCCAGTCATCCTTCACCCGGAAGATTATGACCGCTGGCTGCGCGCTGATCTTGACGATGCGCTGTCGCTCGCCTGCGCCTACCCCAGTCAGCTGATGGCCGTCGGTGACGTTTGATTTACGTAACGAAGCTAAGGCCCTAATCCCATCCAATGTCTAATGTCATCAAATTCCGCCGCCGCAACAAGGCACCCCGTTCGCCTGTACTGCTGGCAAGACTCGCCATCATCAGCATCGCCGGGGGACTCGCCTCGCTCTCAATCTCCGATGGAGCAAAGGCCAGGGACGATGTTTCCCGCAGCTTTACCCTCTGCCATACCGGCGGCGGCACCAATTGCGTGGTTGATGGCGATACGATCTGGCTTGATGGGCAGAAGATCAGAGTTGCCGATATTGATGCGCCAGAAACGCACCCGCCACGCTGCCCGGCCGAAGCTGCGTTAGGCGAACGTGCGACGCATCGGCTTCATCAGTTGGTCAATGCTGGGCCGTTCACGGTAGCCACGCTTGATCGCGATACCGACGGATATGGCAGAAAACTGCGTGGGTTGACGCGGGATGGTCAGTCGCTCGGTGATGTTCTGGTCAGCGAGGGGCTGGCCCGAACATGGAGCGGCAGGCGGGAACCTTGGTGCTGATCGCGTGGGAACTGGCGATCGGAAGCAGCCTTGGGTGAACTAGGCGGCAAGCTCACCGCTGCGGGTGGCAGGGCTTTCCTTCGTATTGATGGCGGTTCAGCACATATTCGCGGCCGTTCCACCGCTCGACCGAAAAGCAGAAGCCGGGACCGCCAACCTCAATGTCTGGCCATCCGCCCACGCCCTTCGTGGCGAGGAAATTGGGAATCCCTTGGCTCGCGGTAATCAGCTTCCACGCTCCACCCGCCTCCTTGCTGACGATCGTGTAGCCAGTGCCGGTCATGCCGAAGCAGTAGGTGCCGCCCCCAGTAATGACAGCCTCGGGGCGGCCATCGCCGTTCAGGTCACGCACCGTCTCGATGGTTCCCGGGCTGTAGCTTGACGTGCCCGGATCGCCGCAAGCGCGCCATTGTCCTCCCTGCAGCTTGAAGCCACCCGCGCGAAAGGCGGCGGCGCTATCCGCTGGGGAAAGTTTCGATTGGGCCAACGCTGGTGTCGCGACAAGCGCGATTGATATGGCAAACATGACAGAAGCTTGCATCACGCTCTCCAAGGATCAGGCGAGGCAATCATATCATAAATGAAGACCCAGAGATCTGGCGCATGCGGGCCCGTCAGGTACCCAAAAGGCAATTTGCAGGTTTGCACTGCCCGCATGAGCCCCGTTTCCAGTTTTACTCATACAATAGCCTTTCTGGCGCTTACATCCCGAATACCTTCATCCCTGCATCGATCATCCCTTCCAGCCCTCGGCGAACTTTGCCGCGGCGCGCTGTGAAAGGTGCTTCCTCGACGATCAAAACGCCCTTCCCCGCAAGAACGCGGTCCTTCAGCAGCTGCTGGCGTCCGAAAAAGTAAGGCCAGAAAGTTTCCGTGCGTGAGACCGAATAGGCAAGATCGGCGGAGAAGCCGACAAGTTGATCCTGTCCAAACACGCGGCCCTGCTCGGCACGCTCGACGCGCACGCCTCGTCCACCCTTAAGCACGAGGCGCGCCGGCCCATGAAACACAAGATAGCGCAGTTGC
This sequence comes from Sphingobium sp. PNB, assembly GCF_019873065.1. Classification (NCBI taxonomy): domain Bacteria; kingdom Pseudomonadati; phylum Pseudomonadota; class Alphaproteobacteria; order Sphingomonadales; family Sphingobiaceae; genus Sphingobium; species Sphingobium sp. PNB. Next base: position 1,677 of record NZ_JAINEZ010000140.1, on the reverse strand, counting down.
AGTGTCAGCCAGGCATTGAGCGATCTTAAGCGCCAGTGGCGGGTAATGCGCAACGGGCGGGAAATTGGCTGCGTAACGGCGGCTAGTGCGCGCGGCTGGAGCACGCAGCAGGCACCATCCGGCAGCGTCAGGATCGTAACTTCTGCTAGCCCGTCCCGCGTGGCCGAGATGGTGGTTATCTCACAGTCTCCGCGTATGCGGGTCAGAAAGGTCAGACCCGTAGCGACGCTGGTTACCGGCTTTTTCCAGTTGAGGACCCACTTGGTATCCTTCGCGCCAGCGTAGCTGCTGGTTTGAAGGTAATCTTGCCGAACGAGCAGTTCCTCGCCCTGCGCCAGCCGCACCGCTACCGAAGTACTGGACAGGGCGGCAGGGGCAATCGCGATCCCTCGGTCCTCCGGAACGCGAATGCGAATAGATGGGCGGCGCATCGCAATGGGCGCCAATACAAACCAGCAAAACAGGCGAACCAAGTAGGGAACAGCGAGAATGAGAAAAAGCGCGGCCAACGCAGCTTTAAGGATCGCGCCGACCTCGTATTCGGTCCAGACCCATTTTCCCCAGGCGGTGACAGTTTGACCGGCAAGCTGCTCCTGATCAGAAATTTCATCCATGATTGATTTGGCAGTGCCGGGCAGTTCATTGTCGATCCAGGCTTTAGCCCGCGGAGCCGCCTGCGTTGCTCCCGCGCGCATTTGATCCCAAATCTTTTTCGCCGCCAGGGCCTTGGCGACCGCTTGATGGGCATTTCGCTCCGCCGTGCACTCCCTATTCTTCTTATCCACCAGTTCAGCGCGTCGATCCTGAAGCGGCAGTCGGTCCAAGGTTTTCGCGAACCAGGACCTGTCGAATGCTGCAAGTGCATTAGTGGCGCGCTGACAGGCGGCCTTGGCATCGTTCCAGGCGCGTTGATACTTCTGCACCATCCTATCGGAAGCGATCCGTTTTTTACGGATCATGTCATCGGTCCTGCGTGCGCCATCAGCCGCTGCTTTGATGGCAGCGTCATAATCCTTAGCGGCGCCGAGCGCCTGCTCAAGGCCAGCCAATTTCCGCTCAAGGAACGCCACGTTCAGAAGCCGCTCTTGCTCCTTTCGGATCGCCTGAATGTCTAAGCTGACCTTGTCGAGCATTCTGTCCAGACCGGCAGGCGCTTCCATCTGCAAACGCTGCAATTCAGCTCGGGTGGCGGTGACCTGGTCTTCCAACTGGGCAACGCTCGCGATCTGCGCTACTCGCCCCGCCTCCGTCAGCTCGGCGCTCAGCGCCAGCCTCAGACGTTCGGCTCCCTTGCTTACCTCTTTGAGCGAGTGAGCCTGATTTAGGTTGAGTGACTGTGATTCACTCCAAGCATCTTGGATATCGCCCGACCTCCAGATCACATATGTCAGCATTGCCGCAAGGATGATTATATAAAGGATCGCCTTGCGACCCAGCCATCCGAACATCCTGCCGATTGCGCTCATGCTATCCCCTTGCGCTCATTCCGTAACGCAGAAGCAGCCGATAGTAACCCCCGTTGCGGCTGCGGGTGCACCGCCGAACGCGTCAGGTGGTTGTTCACGCAGGTTCAATACGCTCGACAGCAAGCATATAGCGCGACGATCTGGGTGAGAGGTCAGCGACTATCAGGATGAGAACAGATTGTCGCGGCGGGTTCATGGTGCCGGGTTAGAT
>NZ_JAINEZ010000139.1:0-7959 GCF_019873065.1 Sphingobium sp. PNB | reverse complement strand
AGTGCTGTGCTAGAAATCATCTCAGCGTGGCTCCCCTAGCTTGGAAAGGATGTCAGCGAGGACCGCTTTCATGCCACCCTCCTCTCCGCCATCGGCATAGCGGGCATGGACCGGCTGGTGCGCTTCAACGTGCTGGCCAAATCGGGCAGAGCGGTGGAAGCGGCGGGGGACATAGACACGCTGCTGCTCGACAAGACCGGCACCATAACCGTCGGCGACCGTCAGGCGACCGAGTTCCGCCCCGTCGGCGGAACGTCCCCGGCCGAGTTGGCGGAAGCGGCGCTGCTCGCCAGCCTCGCCGACGAAACGCCGGAGGGCCGCTCCATCGTCCTGCTAGCGCGGGAGAAGTTCGGGCAGAGCGCGGATGCGCTGCCCAAAGGCGCGGTGGTCGTTCCCTTCACGGCACAGACCCGCATTTCCGGCGTGACGCTGGGCGGTTCGACCATCCACAAGGGGGCGGTGGACAGCATCCTGCGGGCCAATCCCGCCCTAGACAGGGAAGCCGCAACCCAGGAACTGCGCCGCATCACCGACGAGATCGGCCGCGCGGGCGGCACGCCTCTGGCAGTGGCGAAGGATGGGAGGCTGCTTGGCGCGATCTTCCTCAAGGACATCGTCAAGGCGGGCATTCGCGAACGCTTCGGGGAACTGCGGCAGATGGGCATCCGCACGGTGATGATCACCGGCGACAATCCCCTTACCGCCGCCTCCATCGCGGCGGAGGCGGGGGTGGACGACTTCCTCGCCCAGGCCACGCCGGAGGACAAGCTGGCCCTGATCCGCAAGGAGCAGGAAGGCGGCCGGCTGGTCGCGATGTGCGGCGACGGCACCAATGACGCCCCGGCGCTGGCGCAGGCGGATGTCGGCGTCGCCATGAACACCGGCACACAGGCCGCGCGGGAGGCGGGCAATATGGTCGACCTCGACAGCGATCCGACCAAGCTGATCGAGGTGGTGGGCCTGGGCAAGCAATTGCTGATGACGCGCGGCGCGCTGACCACCTTTTCCGTCGCCAACGACGTCGCCAAATATTTCGCGATCATCCCCGCCATGTTCGTGGCGCTCTATCCGGGGCTGGGGGTGCTGAACATCATGGGCCTTGCCAGCCCGGAAAGCGCGATCCTGTCCGCGATCATCTTCAACGCGCTGATCATTCCCTGCCTGGTGCCGCTGGCCCTGAGGGGCGTGACCTACCGGCCCATCGGCGCCGGGCCTCTGCTGGCGCGGAACCTCGCCATCTATGGGCTGGGCGGGCTGGTCGCGCCGTTCGCGGGCATCAAGCTGATCGACCTTGCCGTGAATGGACTGGGTCTGGCGTGACGAACGGCGGAAAGGATAGCAGAATGTTCACCGACCTTAAAACCTCCCTCCGACCCGCGCTCGCGATGACGCTGCTCTTCGCGCTGCTGCTGGGCATCGCCTATCCGCTGGCGCTGACCGGCATCGGGCAGGCGCTTTTCCCGTTCCAGGCCGATGGCAGCCTGATCGGGCAGAGCGGCAGGCCGGTGGGCTCCACGCTGATCGGCCAGAATTTCGCCAGCGACCGCTATTTCCATTCCCGTCCGTCAGCGGCGGGCAAGGGCTATGACGGGCTCGCCTCCTCCGGTTCCAACCTGGGGCCCTCCAGCAGGGCGCTGGCCGACCGCGTCGCCCGCGACATTCAGGCCCTGCACTCGCCCGGTCGTCCCGTTCCGTCCGATCTGGTGACAACCTCCGCATCGGGGCTGGACCCCCATATCAGCCCCGATGCGGCCTTTTTTCAGGTCGGGCGGGTGGCGAAGGCGCGCGGTCTGGAGCCGGGCCAGGTTCGCGCGCTGGTCGACCGGAGCATCGAGCGACCGCTTCTGGGCTTTCTGGGGGAAGCGCGGGTCAATGTCCTCGAAATCAATCGACGGCTGGATGGCATCGGCGCTAATCAGGCGGGATGAGCGAACCGGACCGCCGCGATCCAGAAGCCTATCTGCGTCAGGCGGCGCGGGAAGGCCGCGGGCGTCTGAAGATATTCCTCGGCGCGGCGCCGGGCGTCGGCAAGACCTATGAGATGCTGATCGACGGCATGCAGCGCCTGAAGGCCGGCGTCGACGTGGTGGTGGGCGTGGTCGAGACCCATGGCCGGCGGGAGACGGAGGCGCTGCTCCACGGCCATGAGGTCATTTCCCGGCGCGCAGTCGATCATCAGGGCCATGGCCTGGGCGAGATGGATCTGGACGCGATCCTCGCCCGCCGCCCCGGGCTGGTGCTGGTGGACGAACTCGCCCACAGCAACGCGCCGGGCAGCCGCCATCCGAAACGCTATCAGGATGTGGAGGAGCTGCTCGATGCCGGGATCGACGTCTATTCGACCGTGAATATCCAGCATGTCGAGAGCCTGAACGACGTCGTCGCCTCCTTCACCCGCGTCCGGGTGCGCGAGACGGTGCCGGATTCCATCCTCGAAACGGCGGAGATCGAGGTGGTCGACATTCCGCCCGACGAGCTGATCGATCGGTTGAAGGAGGGCAAGGTCTATATCCCGGCGGAGGCCAGCCGGGCGCTCAACCATTTCTTCTCCAAGTCCAATCTGACCGCGCTGCGCGAGATGGCGTTGCGCCGCGCCGCGCAGGCGGTGGACGCGCAGATGCTGGACTATGTGCGCGCCCATGCGCTGGCGGGCAGCTTCGCGGCGGGCGAGCGGGTCGTCGTCGCCATCGGCGAACTGCCGAGCGCGCAGGGGCTGGTCCGCGCCGCCAAGCGGCTGGCCGACGCGCTGAAGGCGCCCTGGACCGCCGTGCATATCGAAACGCAGCGCAGCCTGGCCTTCACGGCGGAGGAGCGCGGCCATCTGGCCGACACCATGGCGCTCGCATCGCGCCTGGGCGGTACGACCGCGACCATCCCCGCCCCCAGCGTCGTGGCGGGGCTGCGCCAATATGCGGCGGACGCCCGCGCCACCCAGATCGTGATCGGCAAGGCGAGCCGAAGCTGGTGGTTCGAACTGCGGCACGGGTCGGTGGTCGACCGTCTGGTCCGCGCCATGGAAGACGTCGCCATCCACGTCCTGCCGGGCGACCGGTTCGCGCCGCCCCGCCGAACGGCCCGCATGGGTCCATGGGGCAAGCCCGCCGACTATCTCTGGTCCACGGCGATGATCGCGCTGATGACCGCCATAGGGCGGCTGCTGGTCCAGACCATCGCGCTCGGCAATATCGCCCTGCTCTATCTGGTGCCGGTGATGTTCGCCGCCGCCAGCTTCGGCCTGCGCGCCGGGCTGTTCGCGGGGCTGCTTTCCAGCCTCGCCTATAATTTCTTCTTCCTGCCGCCCACCGGCACGCTGACCGTCAGCAATCCGGAAAATGTCATCTCCATCCTCGTCCTGCTGGGCGTCGCCATCGTCACCAGCCAGTTCGCCGCCCGCGTCCGCGCCCAGGCGGACCTGGCCCATGGCAGCGCCCGGCAGAATGCGGCGCTGGCGGGATTTTCCCGGCAACTGACCGCGGCGGCCAGCCAGGACGAGCTGATGCATGCCATCTGCGCCGAAGTGGGGCGAATGTTCGACGTGCGCACCGTCCTCCTCCTCCCATCGCCCGACGGTCCGCAACTGCGCGCCGCCGTGCCGCCGGAGGACCGGCTGGAGCAGATAGAGAAGGCCGCCGCCCAATGGGCGATGGACAATGAGCAGCCCGCCGGGCGCGGTTCCTCCACATTGACGGCGTCGGACTGGCTGTTCCACCCGCTGCGCACGACGCGCGGCGTGCTGGGCGTGCTGGGACTGGCGCGGGAGGATGCGGGGGAGCCGTTGCGGTCCGACCAGTTGCCGCTGCTCATGAGCCTGCTCGACCAGGCGTCCATCGCCTTCGACCGCATGGCGCTGGAGGAGGAGATGCTGGACGCCCGCCAGATCCGCGAGCGCGACCGGCTGCGTTCCGCCCTGCTCTCCTCGGTCGGGCACGACCTGCGCACGCCGCTCACCACCATCATCTCCGCCGTGCATGAACTGAAGCGCCAGCACCCCTGCGACCTTGCCGACACGGTGGAGGCGGAGGCGTTGCGGCTGACCCGCTTCGTCGCCAATCTGCTGGACATGGCGCGGGTGGAGGCGGGCGCCCTGCCGCTGAAGCTGGAGCCCGTGGACCTGTTTGACGCGGTGGCGGGCGCCGTCCACGATACGCGCCAGTCGCTTGGCCGGCATGAGGTGAAGGTCGACATATTGCCCGATATTCCGCTGGTGCGGGTCGATCCGACGCTGCTGCACCATATCCTCATCAACCTGCTCGACAATGCGGGGCGCTATGCCGATGCGGATACGCCCGTGACCATCCAGGGCCAGCGGCTGCCCGACGCGATCACCCTGTCGGTGATCGATCAGGGACCGGGCATCCCGCCGGGGAGCGAGGCGCGCGTCTTCGACACCTTCACCCGCATGGAGGGGTCGGACCGGGCGAAGCATGGCACCGGCCTTGGCCTTGCCATCGTCAAGGGCTTTGCCGAGGCGATGGGGCTTGGCGTATCGGCCGCCAACCGGGCCGATCCGCCCGGCGCCTGCTTCACCCTGCGCTTTCCGCAGGCCTCGATCCTGTCTCCGCTTGCTGACGAGGACATGTCATGACCACCCGTTCATCCGGTCGCCACAAGGTGCTGATCATCGATGACGAACCGCAAATCCGTCGCCTGATCCACGCGGCGCTGACCCGCGCCGACCATGCGACGGTGGAGGCCGCCAATGCGCGCGAGGCGCTGGACAAGTTGCGGGAGGAGCGACCCGACATCTGCCTGCTCGACCTGGGCCTGCCCGACCGCGACGGGCTGGAGCTGGTGCCGCTCATCAAACGGGATTCGGACGCCAGCCTGATCGTCATATCGGCGCGCGACGCGACCGAGCAGAAGGTCGCCGCACTGGACCTGGGCGCGGACGATTATCTGACCAAGCCCTTCGATACCGACGAGATGCTTGCCCGCGTGCGCGTGGCGCTGCGCAACCGCATGACCAAGGATGGCGGCGTTTCGATGGTCCGCGCAGGGGATGTGGCGATCGACCTGATGGCGCGGATCGTGACAAGGGGCGGACAGGAAGTGCATCTGACGCCGAAGGAATATGGCGTGCTGGCGCAACTGGCGAAATATCCGGGGCGGGTGATCACCCATCAGCAGATCATGGCGCAGGTCTGGCCCAACGAGCATGCGCATCATGTCGAATATCTGCGCGTGCTGGTGCGGACCCTGCGGCAGAAGTTGGAAGACGACCCGCAGCGGCCCCGCATCATCGCGAACGAACTGGGGATCGGCTACCGGTTGAAGGAAGTGGATGGGGGTTGAGCCCCCTCCTCCCTCTAACCATCATCGCCACGGAGCGGAAATCCACCCTCCATAAGAAGCCCCAGACAGCACGTCCGGAGGATGGGTTCCCGCCTTCGGGAATGACGGGGTGAAGTTGAAAAATGAAGGGGAATCAGATTTCGACCTGCGACCCCAGTTCCACCACCCGGTTCGTCGGCAGCTTGAAGAAATCCATGGGCGTCACGGCATTGCGCATCATCCAGGCGAACAGCTTTTCCCGCCAGATCGCCATGCCGGGCTTTTCCGACGGGATCAAAGTCTGGCGGCTGAGGAAATAGCTGGTCTGGCTGACATTGATGGGGCCGCCGCAGCCCTGGACCGCTTTCATCGCGGCGGGAATGTCGACTTCCTCCATGAAGCCGTGGCGCAGCACCACACGGTAGAAGCCTGCCCCCAGTTCCGTCACTTCGGAACGGCCGGTGAGCGGCAGATGGGGCACGCCCTCGGTCCGCACGGTCAGGATGATCACCCGCTCGTGCAATATCTTGTTATGCTTCACATTGTGCAGCAGCGCCGGCGGCACGCCCTCCACACGGGAATTGAGGAAGATCGCCGTGCCCGGCACCCGCTTCAGGGAACCGGAGACGGACTGGATGAACAGTTCGACCTCCATCGCTCCTTCCAGCAGATAGAAGTTCATGATCTTCCGCCCGGTCGACCAGGTCGTCAGGATGATGAACACCACCGCCGCCACCAGCAACGGGAACCAGCCGCCATCGGGAATCTTCGTCGCGTTGGACAGGAAATAGACGCCGTCCACAGTGAGGAACAGCCCCGTCACGCCAGCGGCGAGCAGCCTGTTCCAGCGCCATACGCTGAAGGTCAGCACCGCCATCATGCAGGTGGTGATGACCATGGTCCCCGTGACGGCAATCCCATAGGCGGCGGCCAGGTTGCTCGACGACTGGAAGCCCAGCACCAGCAGCACGACCAGGAACAGCAGCGCCCAGTTGACCAGCGGCACATAGATCTGCCCCGCCGCCGAAGCGCTGGTATGCGCGATCTTGAGGCGCGGCAGGAAGCCGAGCTGCACCGCCTGCTGCGTCACGGAAAAAGCGCCGGAAATCACCGCCTGGCTGGCGATCACCGTGGCGAGCGTGGCCAATATGACCAGCGGCAGCCGCGCCCATTCCGGCGCGAGCAGGAAGAAGGGGTTCTCCGCCGCCTCAGGCAGGTCCAGCAGCAGAGCGCCCTGGCCCATATAGTTGAGCAGCAGGCAGGGAAAGGCGGCGTAAAGCCAGGCTATGCTGATCGCCTTGCGCCCGAAATGGCCCATATCGGCATAGAGCGCCTCCGCCCCCGTCACCGCCAGTACGACCGAACCCAGCGCCAGGAAGGCGAGCTTCGCATCGAGCGCGAAGAAATGGATGGCCCACATCGGGTTGACGATGGCGACAATCCCCGGATGGCGTACGATGTTGAGGATGCCGAGCGCCGCCAGCACCAGGAAATAAACCGCCATGATGGGCCCGAACAGCGCGCCCACCCGGGCGGTGCCATGTTTCTGGATCAGGAACAGCCCGATCAGAATGACGATGGCGATGGGAAGGACGAAGGGCGCAAATCCGTCATTCACCGTCTCCAGCCCTTCCACGGCCGAGAGCACGGATACGGCGGGGGTTATGATCGCGTCGCCATAGAATAGCGCTGCCGCCAGAACGCCCAATATGGCGATGGTCGGCGTCCATCGGCTCTCCCCCAGCTTGCGGGAGATCAGGGCGAGCAACGCCATGCTGCCGCCTTCGCCATGATTGTCGGCGCGCATGATGATGAACACATATTTGACCGTGACGATGAGCGTCATGGTCCAGAAGACCAGCGACAAGACGCCATAGATATGGGCAGGATCGACCGCCAGCGGATGGTGGCCGACGAAGCTCTCCTTCAGGGCATAGAGCGGCGAGGTGCCGATATCCCCGAACACCACGCCCAGCGCCCCCAATGCCAGAAGCGACAACTTCCCCTGCGGATGGCTATGGCCCACCCCCTCGCCCGCTCGATCCGTCATCCGTACCGTCACTCGCTGTTGCCGGGCCGCCCATCGCACGAAGCCGCATTATATTTCCAGTGGGGCTTTATGCGATCGGCATAGGATTCGCATAGGAATGCCGGAAAACTCCCCCGAATCCTATGAAATTTCAACGCGGACGATCGGTTCTCGCTCTCGATAAGCTATGCGGGAATGCGCAATTGAACATTCTCCGGGAAGGAGAATGCGGAAAATGTCGGACTGGCATGAACATCTGGTGGCCAGGATCGGGTTGAGGCTGGCGGGCCTGATCCTGTTGATCTCCACCTGGCCAGAAGGCGGGCTGCTGCGCAGGCTGGTCATGGAGAATCCGGCAGCGGACATGACCATGACTGAATTTGCGCTGGCCGCGCTGCTGTTTCTGAGCGCAAGCGCGGGTGCGGCCCTGACGATGATGGGCGCGCGTCTTTGGCAGCCGGTAGAGCTTTCAGCGCGTTGGACCAGCGCCATGGGGGCTCGGCCCAAGGTTGGAGGGTGGGTTTGAGGAGTGATTTGGGTTGGGCTGGTGGTTTGCCAGGGCGGCCTGAGGGTCTGCGCTTGGGGGGCATTGCGCCTGGGCGCAGGAGATTGCGAATGGGTTAATGTGAAGCGCGAGCTATAATGCCTGGCGACGCCCT
>NZ_JAINEZ010000138.1:0-8210 GCF_019873065.1 Sphingobium sp. PNB | reverse complement strand
CGAGGGGGGGAGGATAAAGGGTGAGGCGGCAAAAATCAACCGGCCTGAGGTGGAGGGGGAATGTCCTGATTCCACCCCTCCCGCTTACCGCCGCAGCAGAAACACCGCATGTTCCGCGAACAGATTGGCGTTCGCATGGGTGGTTTCCCGGTCGCCCTTCAGGAACCATTGGCCGTCTATGGTCCAGCCGCGATCCTTCACCAGGGCGCGGAAATCGTCGACCGTGACATGGTGGATGTTGAGCGTGTCGTACCATGTGTCGGGCAGCAGGCGCGTCACCGGCATGCGCCCGCCCCAGAACAGCGACAGCCGCCCGCGCCAATGGGCGAAATTGGGGAAGGATACGAAGGCCTGACGGCCAATGCGCAGCAGTTCCTCCACCACGCGGTCCGGGCGTCGGGTGGTCTGGAGCGTCTGGCTCAAGATCGCATAGTCGAAGCTGGCTTCGGGATAAGTGACAAGGTCGGTGTCGGCGTCCCCCTGCACCACCGAAAGTCCCCGGCCAACGGCGGCGGCGACATTGTGCGGGTCGATTTCAAGGCCACGCGCATCGACCCGTTTGGCGTCGCGCAGCGCCGCCATCAGCGCGCCGTCGCCGCAGCCCACGTCCAGCACCCGGGCGCCGGGGGTCACGGTACGGGCGATCAGGGCGAGGTCGGGACGCAGGCTCATGCGCGGCCGCCCTTCAGGAAGCCGTCCACCACCCGGTTCAGTTCCGGGCATTCCAGCAGGAAGGCGTCATGGCCGAAGGGGCTGGAGAGTTCGACGAAGCTCGCCTGCGCGCCGCCGGCATTGAGCGCGTGGACGATCAGGCGGGATTCCGCCGTGGGATAGAGCCAGTCCGTGTCGAAGCTGACGAGGCAGAAACGCGCCCTGGATGCCGTAAAGGCCTTGGCAAGGCTGCCGCCATGATCCTCCGCAATGTCATAATAGTCCATGGCGCGGGTGATGTAGAGATAGCTGTTGGCGTCGAACCGCTCGACGAAGCTCAGCCCCTGGTGGCGCAGATAGGATTCCACCTGGAAATCGGCGTCGAAGCCGAAGGTCTTGGACCCATTCGGGTTTTCCGGGCGCCCCTGAAGACGACGCCCGAATTTCTCCGTGAGGCCCGCTTCGGAAAGATAGGTGATGTGCGCGGCCATGCGCGCCACCGCCAGGCCCGCGCTGGGGATCGCGCCGTCCGCATAATAGTCGCCGCCGCGCCAGTTGGGGTCGGCCATGATCGCCTGCCGCCCGACTTCGTGGAAGGCGATGTTCTGGGCGCTGTGTCGCGCCGTGGAGGCGATGACGACGCAGCTTTCGACGCGTTCCGGATAAAGGGTGGGCCAGATCAGCGCCTGCATCCCGCCCATGGAACCGCCGATCACGGCATGAAGCCGGTCCACGCCCAGATGATCGAGCAGCATCGCCTGGGCGCGGACCATGTCGGCGATGGTGATCACCGGAAAGCGCATCGCATGGGGATCGCCGGTCGCGGGGTCCAGGCTGGCAGGCCCGCTGGAGCCCATGCAACTGCCGATGACATTGGCGCAGACGATGAAATGACGGGCGGGGTCGACCGGCTTCCCCTCCCCCACCAGCCGCCACCACCAACCGGGCTTGCCGGTGACGGGATGGTCCGACGCGACATATTGGTCGCCGGTCAGCGCGTGGCAGATGAGGATGACGTTGGAACGGTCCGCGTTCATCCGCCCATAGGTTTCATAGGCGATGTCCACCGGCCCCAGCGCGGCTCCGCTGTCCAGCCGCAGCGGGCCGGGCAGCCGCGCCTGCCGGCGCAGGCCGAAACGGGTGTCATCGGGAAAGGACGCGCTGGCCATATCGGTTCGGGCTAGGACCGGGGCCGGGCTCTGTCAATCGGCCCTTCCTTCGCCTAGATGACGGGCATGACCGACCATTCTGCCATCCCCATCCTGACTTATGGCCCGCTCTATCCCTATCTGGACGACGGGCTGGCACGGCGCTTTGCCGTTCACGCCCTTGCGGCGGATGCCCATCCGGATGCGCTGCCGCCCGAAGCGCGGGAGGCACGGGCGCTGGTATCCTTCGGATCGGTCGGCGCCTCCGCGGCGATCATGGACGCCTTGCCGAAGCTGGAGATGATCGGGCTGTTTTCGGTTGGCTATGACAAGGTCGATGTCGATCATGCACGGGCAAAGGGCATCCGCGTCACCAATACGCCGGACGTGCTGACCGATGACGTGGCCGACCTGGCGGTGGGGCTGCTCTATGCGACGGTGCGCAATATCGCGGCCAATGACCGGATGGTGCGGGCCGGAGATTGGGCGCGGGGCGTGAAGCCGCCGCTGTGCGGGCGCGTGACGGGCAAGCGGATCGGAATTTTGGGACTGGGCCGGATCGGGCGCGCCATCGCCCGGCGGCTGGAGCCGGTGGCGGGGGAGATTGTCTACCACAGCCGGCGGGCGGTGGCGGATACGACCTGTCGCTATGTGGCCGATCCGCTGGATTTCGCGCGGCAGAGCGATGTCGTCATTGTCGCGACCTCCGGCGGGCCGGAGGCGCGCGGGCTGGTCGATGCGGCGATGCTGGATGCGCTGGGCCCCAAGGGCGTGATCATCAACATCAGCCGGGGCAGCGTGATCGATGAGGACGCGCTGGTGGCGGCGCTGGGGGAAAGACGGATCGCGGGCGCGGGTCTCGACGTGTTCGCGAACGAGCCGCATGTGCCGGAAGCGCTATTGGCGATGGATCATGTGGTGCTGCAACCGCATCAGGGCAGCGCGACCGTCGAGACGCGCAAGGCGATGGCCGATCTGGTGCTGGCCAATCTGGATGCCTGGGCAGCGGGCGAGCCCCTGCTGACCCCCGTGGTGTGAGAAGCGGACGCCCGCATCCAAGCGCTTTGCGTTTCGCTTCGATGACGCTAAAGCGCGGCGCATGACAAAGCCTGCCCCCAAAGACTGGATCCTCGGCATTTCGCCCTATGTTCCCGGCAAGTCGGCCGCCGATGACGGGCGACCGCTGGTGAAGCTGTCCGCCAATGAAAATCCGCTGGGCACCGGGGAAGCGGCGCGGGCCGCGCTGGTCGCGGCAACGGCGGATCTGGCGACCTATCCCGATCCCGGCGCCGCCATGCTGCGCGAGGCGATCGCGGCGGCGCATGGGCTGGACCCGGCGCGGGTGATCTACGGCACCGGGTCGGACGAATTGCTGCACATCGCGGCGAGCGCCTATGCCGGGCCGGGGGACGAGGTGCTCTACGTCCGCTACGGCTTTTCGGTGTACGACATCGCGGCGCGGCGCGTGGGGGCGACGCCGGTCATCGCGCCGGACGCCGATTACGCGACCGATGTGGATGCGCTGCTCGCGGCGGTGACGGAGAAGACCAAGGTCGTCTTCCTCGCCAACCCCAACAACCCGACCGGCACCATGACGTCGCGGGAAGAGATTGCGCGGCTGCATGCAGGTCTGCGGCCCGACATATTGTTCGTGCTGGATCAGGCCTATGCCGAATATCTGGACGCGGACGAGGATGATGGCGGGCTGGAACTGGCGAAGAATGCCGCCAATATGCTCGTGACCCGGACATTTTCGAAGATTTACGGGCTTGCCGCCGAGCGGATCGGCTGGGGCTATGCCAGCGCCGAGGTGATCGGCGTGCTACACCGCATCCGCGCGCCGTTCAACGTGACGACGGCCGGGCAGGCCGCTGCGGTGGCGGCGATCGAGGACGTCGCCTGGGTCGAGGCGAGCCGGACACATAACCGGAAATGGCGCGAATGGCTGGCGGGCGAGATCGCCGCACTGTCCAACCATGGGCTGCGCGCCGTGCCGAGCAAGGCGAATTTCATCCTCATCCTGTTCGACGGCCGGCTGACGGCCGAGGCGGCGATGAAGGGCCTGTGGGACGAAGGCTTCGCCACCCGCTGGCTGCCGGGGCAGGGTCTGCCCAACGGACTGCGCATCACCATCGGCACCGAGGATCAGATGCGCAGGGTCGCGGCCAAGCTGCGCGCCATGGCGGAAGCCGCCTGATGCTGCCATTCTCGCGCGTCACGATCATTGGGCTGGGCCTGATCGGCTCCTCGCTGGCGCGGGCGATCCGCGAAGCCATGCCGACCGTTCGGGTGACGGGCCATGATGCCGATGCCGGCGTGCGGGAGATCGCGCGGGCCATCGATCTGTGCGACGACGTGACCGATACGGCGGGCGCTTCGGTGACGGATGCCGATCTGGTCGTGCTGTGCGTGCCGGTGCGGGCCATGGGCGCGGCGGCGGCGGAGATTGCCGACGATCTGCCTGCGGAGGCGATCATCAGCGATGTCGGCTCCTGCAAGGCCGATGTGCTGGCGCAGTTGAACATTGCCTTGCCCGGGCGCACGGTCATTCCCGCCCATCCCGTCGCGGGCACGGAGAATAGCGGGCCGGAAGCGGGCTTCGCCTCCCTGTTCCGGGGCCGCTGGTGCATCGTGACGCCGCCCGCCGACGCCGATCCGGCGGCGGTCGAGCGCGTGTCGGAGCTGTGGCGGCGCGTCGGCGCGGATGTCGAGACGATGGACCCGGCGCATCATGACCTGGTGCTGGCGGTGACCAGCCATCTGCCGCACCTTATCGCCTATACCATCGTCGGCACGGCCAGCGATCTGGAGGATGTGACCCAGTCGGAAGTCATCAAATATTCTGCTGGCGGCTTCCGCGACTTCACCCGCATCGCCGCGTCCGATCCGACCATGTGGCGCGACGTGTTCCTGGCGAACAAGGATGCGGTGCTTGAGATGCTCCAGCGCTTTTCGGAGGATCTGTCGGCCTTGCAGCGGGCGATCCGCTGGAATGACGGGGATGCGCTGTTCAACCTGTTCACCCGCACGCGGGCGATCCGGCGGTCGATCATCGAACAGGGACAGGACGATCCCAAGCCCGACTTCGGGCGTTCACATTGAATAGCGGCGTACGCCTGCCTTCGCAGCAGCATATCGGCTTATAAAGGCTCGTTCAGCGCATTGATGGCCGCATGGACGCGAACTTCCGCTTCCCGTCGATCCAGGCCGGGCGGAACGATCTCGCCCACCTTGTAAGTGATCGTGCCGCTGCGCTTCATGAACTTGCCGCGGGGCGAGACGCGGCCGCTGTCGACCGCGATGGGCACGACCGGCAGGCCCAGCAATACGTAGAGCCCGGCGAAACCGGCGCGCAAGGGCGGGCTTTCGCCATGGGGAACGCGGGTGCCTTCGGGAAAGAGGCAGATGGCGCGGCCCTCCGCCGTGGCGGCCTTGGCGGCGGTGCGAAGGGCGCGCAGCGCGCTCGCCCCGGCGCTGCGTTCGATGGGGATCAGGCCATAGCGGCGGGCGATGCCGCCCCAGAGCGGAATGTCGAACAGCTCGCGCTTGGCGGCGATGGCGGGACGATCCAGCAGGCAGAGCAGGTCGATCGTCTCGAACATCGATTCATGCTTGAGGATGTAGAGATAGGGACCGTCCTCCAGCCTTCCCTCGACCCGGACCTTCTGCCCCAGCAGCCAGCGCGCGCAGCCCCGATGGAAGCGGCTCCACGCGGTGGCGACGCGGGGAATGGAACGGGGCGCGACCAGATTGACCGCCATGGCCGCAAGGACGAACAGCAGCGATCCCGGATAGAAGATCGACATGAAGGCGAGGGATCGCAGCGCGGTCAGCATTCCGGGTGAACCGTTCAGATACCAATAAGCGCCGCCGCCCGGCGCAGCAGATATTTATTATATTCACGCGCCAGCATGGTGAGGCTGGGGCGGCTGGGCACCGCGTCGTAGACCAGCGTGACCCGTTCGGGCAAGGCCTGCCGCAGTTCGAGCGCGGAACGCCGCATGTGCCAGTCGGTGGTGATGAGGCGCACCGTCTTGAAATCCCGCCGTTCCAGCCAGTGCGCTGTCTCTATGGCGTTGGACCGGGTGTCGATGGCTTCGCGGCCAAGCGTGATGCAACAGGAGAAGAGGCGTTCAGGCACCTTATATTGCGCGGCCAGCTCCGCCGGGCGGACCGAGCGGTCGACGCCGGAGATCAGCATCCGCTTGGCCGCGCCGTCCTGAAGCAGGGAAAGGCCGCGGTCGATACGCCCGGCCCCGCCGGTCAGCACGACGATCGCGTCGGTCTGGCGACCGTCCAGCGGCTGGGGCAGGAAGATCGCGAACCAGGCGAAGCCCAGCATCCACCCCAACAGGGTGACGGCGATGAAGCGGACGATCACAGCAGCCGCCCCAGCGACCGCAGCACCGTCCAGCGCGCCGCGATCCGCGCCAGCAGCACGCAGCCCATGGGTATCGCGGCCAGCGCGGCCCAACTTGTCCACGGCAGCTGGACGCCGCTCAGCAGTTCCGATCCCGTCGCCAGCAGCCGCCCGCCCAGCAGCAGGATCACCAGCAATGCGCAGGCAAAGCCGAGCGCGCCCCCGAACAGCGCGTCGAGGCCGATGCGCCGCTGGAACAGCCGGGCGATCTGCACGTCGGTCGCGCCCATCAGGTGCAGCACGTCGATGGTGCCGCGATGGCTGTCATGCGCGGCGCGGGCGGCGAGGACGACCACCGCGCCGGTCGCCAGCGTCATCAGCACGACGATGCCCGCCGCCAGCCAGCCAAGCGCGGAAAGCAGATCCGCGAGCGGCGCGAGGAAGGCGGCATGGGGTTCGATGCGGGCCTTTGGCGAGAGGGCATGAAGCTGTCGGCGGAGCCGCTCGACCTTCGCGTCCGTCTGGCCCGGCGTGAGTTCGATGTCGATCAGCGCCGGTATCGGCAGGTCGCCGCTGGCCGCGTCCTGCCCCAGCCAGGGACGGATCTGCTCCGCCAGCGCGGCGGACGGGACCGGACGAACGGCGCGGACGGTCGCGTCCTTGCGCAGTGCGGCGGCCATGGCGGCGCTGAGGCGCTCGCGCTGTTCGGCATTGGCTTCCACGATCTGCACCGTCGCGCGCCCGGCAAGGTCGGCGCCCATCGCCTTCACCGCCGCGCCCAGACCCAGACCGGCGGCGGCCGACAGCACCGTCAGGAACATCATGATGGCGATGATCCAGGGCATGGGGCCGGCCACCCGCCCCTCCGGCAGCAGCCGGTGGCGCGCGGCGGCGGCGGCGCGGCGATTGCCCATGGCGCCGGGGGACGCCATCAACCGGCCGCCTGCGGTCGGGGCGGGTAGCGCAGCGATCCGGTCGGATCGGACAGACGGCCCTTGTCCAGCTTCATCATCTGCGCGCTGACCACCTGCGCGATCAGCGGCAGGTCGTGGGTGGCGACGACGATGGTGGTGCCCAGCCGGTTGAGCGCTTCGAACAGGGTCATGAGGCGGCGGGCCATGTCGGCGTCGACATTGCCGGTCGGCTCGTCCGCCACCAGTATTTCCGGGCGGCCGATGACGGCGCGGGCGATGGCGACGCGCTGCTGTTCCCCGCCCGACAGGGTGGCGGGGCGGGCCTGGCCGCGATCGCCCAGCCCCACCCAGTTCAACATCTCGCTGACGGGCAGGTCGATCTCGCTCTCCTCCATGCCCGCGACCCGCAGCGGCAGGGCGATATTGTCATAGACCGACAGATGCGGGACCAGCCGGAAATCCTGGAACACCACCCCGATGCGTCGGCGGAAACCCGGCAGGCGCTTGCGGGGCAGTGTCACGACATCCTCCCCGAACAGGCGGATGACGCCGCGGCTGGGCCGCTGGGCGAGGTAGAGGAGCTTCAGCAGCGATGTCTTGCCCGCGCCCGACGCGCCGGTCAGGAAATAGAAGCCGCCGCTCGCCAGGGAGAAGCTGACGTCGGACAGCGTCTCGCTATCCAGACCATAGCGCAGGCCGACATTTTCGAACTGTACGATGGCCGACATGCGTCTATTTCAGCGCCCGCGCGCTCCCTGCTTCCCCGATGGCCTAGCCATGGCACAGCGGACGGGCGGCCGTAAAGCCCATCCCGCCTGAGTCCGCGAGTCGCGCCCGGGTGGACGGGCATGTTTGAAGCCGCTTGCCCTCGAATCCAACTCATGCCTATGAAGCGTCATGATCCTGGTGTGTCCCAATTGCGCCACGCGCTATATCGTGCCGGACAGCGCCGTCGGCCCGAACGGCCGCCAGGTTCGCTGCGCCGCCTGCAAACATAGCTGGTTCCAGGAAGGCGCCGCGCTCGCCCCGCGAGAGGAAGCATTGGCGACGGCAGGCGTGCCCGAAGTCGCGGCGCCATCGCCTCCGCCTCCACCGCCCCCCCCGGCGCCGCGACTTCGGGCACGCCTGCCGTCGCCA
>NZ_JAINEZ010000137.1:0-8239 GCF_019873065.1 Sphingobium sp. PNB | reverse complement strand
AGACACCCAGTTCCTAATTCAGATCAGAGGCTTACGCCACTCCCGCCAACCCTTCAGGACACTTTTGGTGAATAAGGCGGGCTAGATGGATGCAACGGAAGAGCGCAGCGTCTTCCTTGCCAAGGCTGTGTGGTATTACCACACACGACTTGCGGTCAGCATAAGCGACGCTCTTCGTTCTTACCTTGCCCTACGCTGTTTTGACGAGAACGAGTGAGGAAATGTCGACATCATCACGCGAGATGCACTGAGGCAGTTCGCTGGCCTCATCATCAATCATTGCAGCCTCGATCTTTACCTTCGCCTGTTTGAGTGAACTGCCGACCGACTGCCCGCTTGCAAGTGCCGCGTAGAACTGCTGGGCGAACAGAATGGCAGCCATGTCCAGCACATTGTCGGACATGGCGATTACAACCGGAACAGCGGGCAAGATTACCTCTGCCCCTTCAAGCGTGTCGCAAGCGTTGAGAACGAGCAGCGTCGGTGGATGATCTGTTGCATCCAGCGCCTTCACCAAAAGCGGAAATGAAATTGCTTGCTCAGACCCGCCTGCCAGTTCGCCACCTTCCATCACGACCGATGAACCGCCACCGTGACCGGAAAAATGGATGATGTGTGGCTGGACATCGTTCAGACCATCCAACAAATCCTGAAACGTAGCAGCAGGCCGCTGCTCAACCGTAACCAGATCACGGTATTTAGCGCCACGAAGAGCCTGCTGCACCTGTCGCACTTCGGCGTCCGTTCGGAGGTCCATTCCGGGATTTGAAGTAAGGTAAAGCACGCGAAGCTTTTCCGGCTCGGGCGGCTTCAGATGGACGTAATGCACGTTGGTTTTGGCTAATTGCGCCATTTCACGCGCATGAGATTTCTCTCTCTGTCGTCGGCGGTCGGCTTCACGGTCTTGCGCTTGACGATCCGATTTTTCCGACGACTGAAGGGAGCGCTGCCTGCTGCCTTGATCGCGGGCATTGTCTGCGAGCTTCTTTTTTATGTCGGCTACCTTCTTCCCTGCATCAAGCGCCTTTTTGCTCTCGCGGGTGGCTGAAGACAGGGCGCTCTTGGCTGAAGAAGCCGAGCTGGCCCGCTGTGCCTGATCTTCATAGCGGCGGGCATTTTCCTTTGCCTTATGAAGGTCAGCCTCGTGACGCTGTAACTCCTTTTCGAGACTCGCTTCTTTATCCTTTAGTTGCGCCAAAGCGCGGCGATACATATCCGTTGATGACATCGTCTATCCCATCGTTCTTTTTATGTTCTATAGGATGCCCGTTAGAAGTCCAAGCATTGATGTCGGATTTATGCAGCAGGCTGACGCTCGCGAAACGCGGCGGTCAGTTGGTCGGCGTCGTAGGGGGAAATTGCCCTGATGGTTGTCCGGTGCGTCGGATAGGCAATTGTTGCATCAAGTTTGCCCGCAAGGCTTTTCGACCAATAGATGATGGCCGCGAGTGCAAGGCACGAGAATCCACTAGCGATGCTGCTGGGCGCGATTCCCTCCACAGGCGGGGCAAGAAAGGCGAGTAGCAGGGACAGTCCGCCAAGCAGGGCAAGAATGAAGGATATGTTGGTGTAGGAGTCTTCCTCTTTTCGGAAGTCGTTCTCCGTCTCCCGCCCCGGATCGGCGACCATTATCATTCCGCCGCCAATCATGCCGGAAAGGATGGCGACGGCAAAAAACGCCATTATCAGCCATCCGTACCAAGGCGTGTGCGCTCGTTCCGATATGGCTCCGCCAATCAGAAACAACAGCGCAATCACCCCGATAATGGCGACGCACAATCCTATGATTTTTGGCACATAGGCCAGCGGATTGCGCTTCACGGTGACGGACGTTGCGCCCGAGAGCGAAACCGAGCCTTTCTTCGTTTCGACAATCATCGATATATTCCTCCCCCTTGATCGTCTGCCCTATGCCGCCAGCGATGTGGGGACTTTGCGTTTCAGATTCCGGAATAGCGTTGCGCGTCCGACGCGGTATCGCTTGGCGACGGCTGACGCTTTCATCGTGCCGCCCTTCATGAGGATTTGCGCTTCGGCGATCTGGGCGGGACTCATTTTCGGGCGACCGCCACGGTGCTTGCCGCGCCGCGCAGCAGCTTCAACGCCTGCGCGGGTACGGCGGACGATGGCGCGATATTCCATATGGGCGACAACGGCCAGAAAGATGGCCTGCATTTCGCCGTTCTCGGTGGAGGTGTCGCAGTTCTCGGACAGGCTGATGACCGCCGAGCCTTGCTCGCCCAGATCGTCAATGACGGACAGGATATGACCGAGGGAACGGCCCAGACGGTCAATCCGCCATATGACCAGCTTGTCACCGGGCCGGACGGCCTCCAGCGCCTCACTTAGTCCTTTGCGGGTCCAGCGGGTGCCGGACACCTTGTCCTGATAGATTTTATGGCAATTTGCGGCTCTCAGGGCATCCCATTGGAGGTCCGTGCTCTGCTCCGCAGTGCTAACGCGGATATAGCCGATGAGGCGGGGTTTTGCTGTCATAGATGCAGTCCGGCGAGAGTCTCATGAACTGTGGTCAGTGAGACTACTGCCCTGCAAAGGACCATGCCATCCTGTCCAACGGTCAAACCGCCGATTTCCTGACCAAATTTCTAACACAGGCCGTTGCGTAATCCAATAAAAAAGGAGTATCAGCGACCACGGTTAATGAGACTGTAAAGTCAATATGACCCGCAGATTTCGAACGACATAGAACATTGAATGTTACGTCTTTCGAAACGGGGTTTAAAATGGCTAAATCAGGCCTTATGCGTTCCGCTCTTTCAGCGGCATTTCTAGCAGCAATCGGTTTGTCATCGCCTGCTATGGCGCTTGATAACAAACAATGCCTTTCAATGGCCGAAATGAACGCTGCGCTCAAGGCCGAAGGCCAGCGCACAATGATAATCGGCGACCGCGTTTACATCGACAACCCGACTGGCGATATTCTGGACGTGAAACTTCCGAAATTCGTCAACACCGTCACATCGAACGCGGACGGCTCCTTGGGCTATCAGCTTGAAGGCGATAAACCTCGCGCCCAGACATCGGATAAGGTCTGCGTTGCGGCGAAGCTGACGAATGTCAGATTGTTTGACGCCAGCAAGCCCGGCGTGAACAGCGCCGCGCTTCTGGGCGGAGCGTTCAATAACGTCATAGTGAGAGGCGATGCTTTGGGGACGCGCCCTATGGTGGTTGCCGACAGCGTTCACCGCGATGCGAATGGCGATGACCGGGTTGGCCTTCCTGTCGTCATCGTAGGCAATATGGAGTTGAAATCGGGCGGAATGATTTCGCGCAACCCTGACGGACGCGTGATGGATATGCTGCGCCTGACAAATCTGGAATATACCGCTGCGGGCTTGTTGCGTCTCAATCCGCAAGTGGCAATGGTTTCACCGAAATAATCTATCAGGCATCAAAGCCTGCTCCCGGCGCTGCTGGCGCAGGCGTTGGCGTCAACGCTGCGATCTGTTTAGGGGCGTCCAGCGGCTCCGTCGCCGCCATTGCAGCGCGATGATGATCGCCCAAATTCGGCGCTGATGGGAATGGTGAAGCATCGCTATCCGGCGGAGACTGTTCCAGCTTGCCAGTGGGCAGTGACACTTTCGCGCCCAAGGATTGAGAAAGCGCATCGTCACGATTTGCCGTGGACGCGGTGGTTCCAGTCGATCTGATTTCCACATTCTGTTGCACCTCAGGACTCTCGGCTTGAAGAACGGCATCCTGTTTTTTGGCTTCGCGCAAACTTTCTTGAAGTTCCTGCTTCAACTGAGGATCAGCCTTGAGCTTGCTATCGAGCGCTTGCATCTCCGGTGTCCACTGGTCCGGCGGCAAGTTCTGCATCTTGGCGAGCAATGTCATCTGATCGACAACCTGTTTCGCCTCGGCATCGGTTTTGCCTTTCTGCCTTTGTCGTTCCAAGAGCCATTTACGAAGCGGCGTATCGCCTTCCATCCTCTCGGCGAACTTGCCCCATTCTTCACCCGTCATTTCGATTCCGGCGTAGCTGTGGCGGGTGCGCGACCATTCGGCGCGTTCTTCGCGTTTGCGATCCTCGATATTTTCGAAGGCTTCGCGGAGGGCTTCCTCGTTTTCTTGCTTCTTTTTTTCCTCCGGCGAACCTTCAAACAGTTCCTCGAAATATTTCTGCAAGGAGCCGTCGCCGCCCGTCATCGAAAACTCGTCGTGGAATTGCTTGTTCTGAATCTGCACGGCGAATTTCGCGGAGATCGCGCCACGCACGGCAAGATCGAACGCCGCCATGCCCAGTTGGCCCGCGACGTTGATATCGGGGTTGTCGGCAAGGGCCTGATCGGGATTGCTCTGATCGTCGGCATCGAGAGTGGCTGCAACGCCTGTGCCGGACGCTTGAGCAAGGCCGTTTTTCCGCGCTGCTTCAACGTCGCGTAGCAACTCCTGAGTGTCGAATGATGTATCTGGACCTGTCGTCATCCATGACATTATTTACTTGTCAGAATAAAGCGGCTTTAATTTTTCCATCAATTTTACATGTATTTAGATCAAATTTTATCTATCTGGCGAGGTGCGGGATATGATAGTTTCCACGAGCCGCACGGACCACAAATCCCCCGTCGTTCGTGCGGTCACTTTAACCAGTGCTGCCGATCCCGGCCGCTTCCCGTTATGAATGACAAACCCGCGCGACCTTCATCCCAAATCGCCCAATCCGCATAGCTCTCTTAAGCGTGAACCGCTTTCGCCTGATACCGTCGCGCAATTGCGCGATCATGCCGAGCGGACGGGCGTTGGCGCGATGCGGCTGTTGCGTGGCGCAAAGGACAAGCCAGCAGGATTGAATTCCGGCACGGTCAGCCAATGGATAAGAGGCGGAACGAAAAGCGCCGTGCCTTCCCATGTCGCATATGTCATGGCGCGATGGGCTGCGCTACCGACGAACAAACGCCTGTCGCTGACGCCGGAGATGCGAACGCAGCTAAACGCGGAATTCCTGCGGACGGGAATGGGTGCGGTCCAGATTCTGAAACGCGCGAAGGATATTCCACCCGGCCTGACGCACCAGATAATCCAGTCGTGGACCAGCGATGGGACCAAACCGAACACAGCCAGCGAAACGCACTGGCACTATGTCATGGCGCGTCTTGGGACGTTGCCAGATCATGTGGCCACCCCTGCGCGGTTCGTTCAGACCGAGCATCAGCGGAAGGTCGAGATAACCGCCGATGAGTTTGCCGAATTGCATCATCACCGTCAGCGCACCGGGATAGGCGGTGCTGTTCTGCTGCGTGATGCCAGCGACAAGCCTGCGGGCCTGACGCCCGGAATGATATCCGCGTGGCTGTCCAGACAAGCGACCAGAGCCGCGCCGGGATTGGTAGCCTATGTACTGGCGCGATATCGCGCTTGGCCGTGAAATCAGGCTGACAAATCTTATCCCCCCGAACGCTGTCATTCAAAATTGCACTGCCGTTTTTCCATCAGCAGGAAAGGCAAGGCTATGATGATTGAGGTGACAAAGGTTGGCGATCTGGTTTTTGAAGTGCGGTTCGCCGAACAGATGCGCGAGGAAATTACCTGTCTTGGCGGGTGGGGAACATCGGAAAGCGCTTTGCACCGTATCCTGTGCGATATGCTGCTAGGCGGCGCTGCCGATGTCGATGGTTTTGATGACGGCCTGTATATCGATCCGTTTTTTGAGGCTGCGGACGATGACGATGCGGCGTCCTGACCTTATCCCCCCGCAAGGATGAATTGCTGATTTTATCCCGATGCGCGGCGGCTGCGAATGGCGTGGCCGAATGCCTGAAAGGATATTGTCATGCAGCCCAGCCTTCCCGAACTGCCGCCGATGAAACCTGTCGGCGAAACGCCCGATGGCGCGAAAACCAACATTGCTGCGGCCACGTCCTCGCCATCTGCATCACGTTCCGGATTTCAGGGAACGAAACGCCTGCGGCAGATGATGACCATTCTCGCCAGCGGCGGACTTATTCTCGCCGCGACGATTGGCGTTGGCGAACTAGTGCTGCGCCCCGGCATTCGTCCGACCGATATCATGGCGACCATCGAAGCGCGGACGGAGAGTGGTATCTTCAATCAGAAGATGGGCGCGGCTCCGGGTGAAATGGTGATGACGGAGGACCAATATCGCGAGAAATTGGCGGAAGCGGAGCGTAGCGGGCAGGCCAAGGCGGAAATCGTCTTCCAGCGCGAACTTGCCGCCGTGCAAGCCGACAAGGAGAAAGTCGTCGGGGCGTACAACACGCTCTATCAGCGCACCAACCTCATCGCGCAGGCGGGCGTTCAGGTGGAGGCGCAGGCCATCCAGTTTCGCCAGCGCCTTATCGAGCAGACCAATGGCGGGCGGGCGCTCGTCATTAACATCTATGACGGGCTTTGCGCCCTTGGCGATCATGGGTCGTGTGAATCCGCGCGGCAGGCAAGGGCAGGCATGGTTGCTGAATCGAACGAGCTGACGGAAGGCCAGATTGCGAAGAAGGTCGCGGAATTGATGGCGGGTATTCCCGACCCGGCCTCGTTCGTTGCGGGCGCGGATATGCGCCAGAATGGAGCGCCGACGCTCCGGCCATAGTTCGCTGTTAAACCCCCGGCCAATCGTCCGGCGCATCGCAAGGTGCGCCGGATTTTTTTGGGAGCGGCCATGCCCTTGTTCGATGATTTTTCGCGCGGCATTCCGGGCGGTAGCAACCGGGGCGCATTGCTCGGCACGGCAGGCTGGTCAGCGTCCGCGCCGCTTTGGCAACCGGGCATGATGTTTGTCGGCCTTGATGATGACGGGAACGAAGTCGGCCATATCGATGATCGCCATATCGTGACGGTCGCGGGCAGTCGTGGCGGCAAGGGCGTGTCCTGCATTGTCCCGAACCTTCGCCGCTGGCCGGGAAGCTGCATGGTTCTCGATCCGAAGGGCGAGAACGCGACACTGACCGCCACCATCCGTGCCGCCATGCCCGGTCATCAGGTTGCGGTGATTGATCCGGCAGGCGTGGCGAATGTGCCGGACCATCTTCGCGCAAGCTTCAACCCGCTCGATCTCATCGACGCGGCAGCGGACGACGCAATCGATATCGCAGCCGCCATTGGTGATGCGCTGATGATCGATGGTGGCGATAAGGACGTGCATTGGACCGAGAGCGCACGTTTTCTCATCGAGTCGCTCATCCTCTATGTAGCGATCAATGAGACAGGCACGTTTCGCAGCCTTGTCCGTGTTCGCCAGCTTCTTACCAAGGGAGAGCCGGAACGCGCGGCCTTCCTCAACGATATGGAAGCGGAAACGCACGGCGAAAAGGCGCGGCAATTTTCGCCATTCGATGCGCTGTGGGATTCCATGTCGCGAATCCAATGCGCCAATGAAGCGATAGCGGATATCATCGTCGGCGCGGCGAATTCCGTGCGCGACATGGGCGAGAACGAGCGCGGCAGCGTGTTATCGACCGCGCGGCGCAATACCAAATTCATCGATAGTCCGTGGATGCGCCGCGCCTTGCAGGGCGGGCAATATGCGCCGCTCGATATCGACCAGTTGAAGGCATCGGATGGCGGTCTGTCGATTTATCTTTGCCTCCCTGCGCGGTTCCTGCCGACCCATGCGAGATTGCTCCGGCTGGCGACGAACCTCATTCTCTTTCGCATGGAAGCGCAAGGATTGGAGCAACCGCGTTGCGGCCACCCGGTGCTCATGGTGCTGGATGAATTCGCCGCGATCGGCAGGCTTGAAAGCATTGAAAAAGCGGCTGGGCTGATGGCCGGATTCGGGGTGAAACTGTGGACCATCCTGCAAGATCTGGGGCAGTTGAAAAGGCACTATAAGGAAAGCTGGGAAACATTCCTTGGCAATGCCGGATTGCTTCAGTTCTTCGCGAACTCGGACATGACGACGCTCGAATGGCTGTCCAAGCGGCTAGGCCAGGTCGAGGTGATGCGTGAGACACAGGGGTCATCGGATGCAACAACCACTGGTACGTCAAAGAGCCAGAGCATGACGAAACAATCGGGCTGGACGCGCAGCAGCGGCACGACCGAAGGCCAGCAATCCATGGCCGAATTGTCGCGCAGGGCCACGCAGGACGGCGGCAGCGGCCTTGTTCCGTTTCTCGCCCGCGCCAATGCGTCGGACGTTTCGCATTCACAGGGACGCTCGGCGCAGGAAGGGCAGTACGCATCCGGTGAGGACCGCGGCTACTGACGGTTTGCTGGGGGATTTGGCATCTTACTTGCCGAGGAAGGCCTCGACGCCTTC
>NZ_JAINEZ010000136.1:0-8773 GCF_019873065.1 Sphingobium sp. PNB | reverse complement strand
CCACCGATGGAGAAGCGGATCATGACATAGCGAAGCGAAGTCTGGATATCCTCCGCGGGGGGGGGGGCAGCAGCTAGAGACTTTAGGCGAGCCTTGGACATGCGTGACGACCACCCGGCCAAGAAACTCTTGACCGGCCTGTGTGCTGTTGGGGTTCTGACGCCCCACAGCCTCGATTTGGCGAAGCTGCTCGTTGCTCATGGCAAAACAGGCTCTTGCCGTAAACCCCTTGGCTCCGACTATCTGTTTCGAACGCGGAACGCCTTCACCAAAGCGGCAAGGCTGGTAATCAACGCCGCCACGCCCATCAGAAACGAACCGTCGATATTGACCATTGCCGACTCCTTTCCTGCGGCATATGTTCTCTTTTTGTTCTAAATAGGAAAGGCGATTCTCATGGGTGTGCGTATTGAACCCATTCCCGATTCTGTCCGGGTGAAAATATCGGGTGATATCGAAACGGTTCTTTCCGTCCCTTATGAGGATGATGATAGATTCTTGGTTGGGCTGAGCGACGGAACGCTGCTGGTCGGGTCTTATGATGATGACCTTCGCTGCAAATTCGACATTGCGAGGGACGGGGCAGGCATAGTCCGTTTTGAAAGTGGCGCTGCGTTAGTAGATTGGAACGTCGAGTGGGCTACTATCGGGATTTATGATGCAAATGTGGTGGAACCAGCCGAATTAAACCCGATGCCTTTGTTCCCGGATTTAGAAGATGTGCTTCAATAATCGACAGAACTACCTTGAGAGTTTCGAAATATTATTTTCTGTCTGCGATAGATATTTAGCAACGGTCTATTTTAAAGCTCGTAGAGCGTCATTATTTGAATTTGGCTAGGCAGGTAGCTAAAATTTGATTTCAACGCCTGACGGGCTTCTGAGAGGCTTCTAGGGGTATTCTAAATGAGCAAGTAGGATCTATTGACCTTCACTCATCTGGAATTTGCTGTTTTATGATTGCGATGGGCGGCCTCCAGCCCCTCCGCTCTGAAGCGCCATGAGATGGAAAGCTGCAAACTGCGATAGCCAAGAAACCCCCCGCAAAAATGCTGGCAACGATCTAGTCGAACTGCAATCAAGTGCCTTATCAGAATTAGTGCGACCACCATCGAACGACACTGAAAGCGGGTTATGAAGGTTAAACGCATCCATCTAAAAAGCTTCAAACGCTTCACCGATCTAGAGATAACAGGCATTCCGGACACCGCGAAATTGGTCGTGGTTGTCGGCCCCAACGGAAGTGGGAAGTCATCACTATTTGATGCGTTCATAAGCTGGCATCGCCAAAAGGCGGGATGGGGTCGCGATAGCGACGAAGCCTATTACCGCAAAGGTGAAGAAAGCACGTTTTCATGGAGTGATTCGGCGGTTGTCGAAACCCATGAGGGGCTTCCACCCGTCAAAAGCTCTCTTTATGTCAGAACCGCCTACAGGAATGACCCAGATTTCAATATTGGGTCGATCAATAGACTTGCATCGCCCATCGAAGAATTGCGCGTAGCACGCTCCATCCAAAATGACCAAGTTGTTTCCCAAAACTATCAACGCCTCATTTATGAAACCGTTTCGGGTGTTTATAATCTTCAAAACAACACGAAAACGGTTGAGGAATTAAGAAACGAACTTATTGGTGGAATCCGTAAATCAATGATGAACGTTTTCGGGGATTTGATATTGAATGATATAAGTGACCCCCTAGGAAACGGAACATTCAATTTTGAAAAGGGAACAGTTTCATCATACAATTACAAAAATCTTTCTGGTGGAGAAAAGGCGGCATTTGATCTTCTCTTAGACATGCACATGAAGGAAAAATTCTACGCGGATTCTATTTGGTGCATAGACGAACTAGAAACGCATTTACATACTCGCGTCCAAGGCGCGTTGATGAAGGAAATGTATGCGTTGATCCCGGAGAAGTCGCAGCTTTGGATTACCACTCATTCGCTTGGGGTCATGCGGGCAGCACAAGCCCTCAGCATCGAAGCGCCGGGGACCGTGGCCATAATAGACTTTGACGGCGTTGAGCCTGACGAACCGCGCCAACTCGTTCCTAGCAGCATCGGTCGTATTGCATGGGAGAAGATGCTTTCGATAGCGATTGACGATCTGTCCAGCCGCATCGTTCCGTCGATCATCGTCGTTTGCGAAGGATCAACGATAGGCAATCGACGCAAAAACTTCGACGCCGAAATTTACAATCGCATCTTAGGTCCATCGGCGGCAGAAATCGTTTTTGTATCGGGCGGATCATCCAACCAAGTGGCGACAGCAGGTGCTAGCGTTCGGTCGGCCTTGGACGATATTGCCAGCGGCGCGCGCGTCATATCCCTGTGTGACAGGGACGACAAATCTCAACAAGAAGTGCAAGATTTCGAGAAGAATGGAAATCTCGTTCTGGGCGAACGGAATTTGGAATGCCATCTTTTTGCAGACGATGTTCTGACGAAACTTTCGGAGAGTGTCGGGCACAGCGATAAAGTTAGCGACGTGCTTCAAATCAAGGCCGACGCACTCGCGGCTAGCGTGGCACGCGGCAATCAACCGGACGATTTGAAATCAGCAGCGGGCCAGATTTTCACCAACCTGCGACAGTCTTTAGGCTTAGTGCGGGCTGGCAACAGCACCGACGCATTTATGCGGGACACGCTTGCGCCATTGATCACGCCCGGTATGCCGACACATACAGCGATGAAAACGGCAATTCTGGATCGACTTTGATCCATCCGATACCCTTTCTACGGTCGGAAAGTTCGATCAAACACATGTTTTGTCGGCTTCCGGGAAGTGCAAGAAAGCGGCTGATTGGCAAAAAGGGTCGTTGTATATGGGCAACTTCGAAGCTCACATGAGAGGCTGCGAAAAAATCAAGGCCTTGTAATTCTTGGTTAGATTGAACCTCGATCCGAATTTTTCTGGGACTTCGCAACCGAAGCGAACAAAAAATACCCCGCCGAAATGGCAGAGCATAGCGTCGAGGTTGAAACGGCTGGCGCGAAAGCCGCAGACCGATCAGAATAGAAGAAGGTAGCCCAATGCCGCCCCTATCATCAGCCCTACAGGCACAATGATGACGGGGCTTATTGCCTTGTTCGACAATGGCATGAAACGCAGGCGCGGGCCTTCACATTCCTCTAATGACTTCAAACGTCTTTCACGCCGGAATGGTCGAATGTCAGCCATGTTGCACCGTGCATCGATCCAAATGAGCAATTTATGGATAGCGACGATCGAAGTCCGCTTCGGTAGCAACCGCTAACCTCTGACTCGTTACCTCGCCCCATGCGTTCGCAATTTGTACCTTCAACTGATCTGGAAGTCCGTTTAGTTCGCGACTGTGAAAAGAGATATATGAGTTGCCCGTTTCAATGGCTGTTTCGGTTTCGCATTCTGCCATCATCAAGCCATTGATATGCGGGTGCTGATTCTTCGTTAGCTCATCATGAACAGCCCAACCCATGACCCTGAGATTCATCTTCATCGGACGGCTGATGAGGACGAGGAGTCCACGGGCATCTGGCAAGCCGAGAGCCTCCTTAGTATCTCTAATTTGACCGTTTGCCTCTGAAACTTCTTTTTGAACTCGTTTGCCAACCCGCTGAAAATACTTTCTCGCGAGCGCATTGGGCAATGTGTCCGCCCGTAATCTCACGGTGCCAAATATAACTGGCCCGCCCATAGAAGGGCCATCGATGGTAATCAGATCGTTCAAAGATTGTAATACTTTTGGATCACTCAAACGGTCATTCGTGATTTCTTTTACTTCAACGATTATTTCGTGGTCTTTGAAAAAGATGTCTGCGCGTCTCTTTTTAGGTACGCGAGGCAAGATGCTTTCAACGTCGATGCCACCAGCCTTACGGAGAATTTCAGTGACCAACCTGTGGCGCGGTGCTTCTTTCGACATGCTGAAATTTGCCCTTCCGATTACCTGCATTGTTATATCAGCAGGTTAACCCATGCGCGATCACGATTCCCTCCACATTGGGTGCGCATATTACAAGCCGGAGGGCGTCAACGCTCTTCATCCGGCATGGCTCAAATCTTCTAACCTGTTGGCCTGACCCACAAGCCTGCTCTTCTTAGGCTTACAAGATACCATGTTGCTTTATGCGCTATAGCTCATATTATCTAGGTAGGTTTTGAGCGAGTCGAAGGGGGCAACATGAGCAAGCTGGCGTATTATCGGGTATCAACCGGCGATCAGTCGATTGAAGGCCAGCGTTCTTCGCTTGCCGGACCTTTCGATAAAGAATTTATGGATGAAGGAGTGTCGGGTGCGGTCTTGGCTGCTGATCGCCCCGGCTTCGCTGCTCTTCTTAATTACATCCGGGAAGGCGATGTGCTGCATATCGCGGCTATAGATCGCCTGGGGCGTGACGCGCTCGATGTGCAGGCGACAGTTCGAACACTGATCGACAAGGGCGTAACGGTCGAGGTGCTTGGCCTTGGTCCCATTGCAAAGGGCGTTGGGGAACTCATTGTCGCCGTGCTGGCGCAGATTGCAGATATGGAGCGCAACAGGATCAAGGAACGCTGCGATGCTGGTAGGGAAGCAGCTAGGGCGGCGCTGGTCGCTACAGGGCGTACCCATAGAGGTAAGGTCAGTTTAGGCCGTCCGTTCGCTGCTGATGCGGCTCATGTAGTTCAATGGCGAAAGGAAAATGGGGCGAGCATAAAGGGAACGGCCCGGCAGTTCGGTTTGTCGGAGGCGACGGTGAAACGTTATTGCGCTGCATCTTAAACATGGATCGGCCTACCATCCGCATTGAAAGGTCGTTTGGATAATTTCCGTTATGTTCCCGCCGCAGCGCCGCAAGGGGACGATTTAAATCATCTGCTTACACCCAAATGCCCACAGGTTGACGCCTAAAGCCGAGTTTTTATAGATCGCTAAACATCGTTACGGGGGCGTCCAAATCAATGAAGCAATACGCAGCGCATGCCATATGGACCATTGCCGCAACTGCATTTTGGGCAGCTTCTGCCCAAGGAGCGCCGCCTAAGAAGCCTGTCCGCCCGACGGCACGCAAGGCACCAGCCGCAAAGCCTATGTCAGCCACCCAAATTTTAGCTGGCAATATAATACTGAATAAATGGCAGGAATCGGAGAACCTCGCCTCCGCCTGTGATCATACTGATGCGGCGG
Organism: Sphingobium sp. PNB; assembly: GCF_019873065.1. NCBI lineage: Bacteria > Pseudomonadati > Pseudomonadota > Alphaproteobacteria > Sphingomonadales > Sphingobiaceae > Sphingobium > Sphingobium sp. PNB. Next base: position 3,621 of record NZ_JAINEZ010000136.1, on the reverse strand, counting down.
CATTAGTCGATGCGCTTAGACAAAATGCCGACTGGATGAATCGTCCAAAAGGCGAGTTTGAAACCACCGCTGATTATGAACGGCGCAAGGTGGAACTCAATGAGGCACTTGGCAGCAACAATCGCTTGCTTGTCTGCAAGGATTTTGTCGGATCAAACGCAATATATATAAATTATAATAGTGATAAGGGAGAATTTTCAGGAAGTTTACCGAACAATATTACCGTAAGGTCGGTATCAAAGGATTTAACTGCCTACCGTGCGACCACTCGTATGGGTGTTCATTTTACGGTTTATCCTTCAGTTCAAGTTGATTGGAAAATTGACGTTTCAGACACGTTTGGTAAAAATTGTACCAATGGATATTATTCTCGAACTTTCAGTTTTACGTTTCCTATAGATCAGGCACCTTTACTTAAAGCTAAAGGCCGAATGGTTTTCGTAGGCGACCTCGACGCCCCGTACTTCGAAACGCGTGATGCCGATGAAACAGCATCGCTAGATAACCCGTACCCCACTGCCAGCCGAACTATGACCGGCTATTTCAAGCCCTCATATGTAGCGATCATCGATTCCGTTGGAAAAGAGGTATGGTCTTGTAGCGCGGGGTAGATGCGGCTGCATGCCGCAGCCTACTTGGAGGTAGGGGGTATTATCTCATTTGTAGCATAGCGGCGGCTTAGGTTTACCACGTCGCGATTCCGTCGGGTAAGGCGCTCGATCCAATCAATGAGATTCCTACTGATGCTGACGGCCTCAATCAGATTGCCGTTGTCATCCATTTGCTCTGCATGCAGTCCGATGGTATTTCCATCATCGCAATCTCCATAATCTCTAATTGCTTGGGTTAGCACGTCTGTTGCGCTCGCTGTTATTTCTTTAAGCGTGAGCCTCAATGCCATATGCACGCGGCCCAAGGCTTCGACGTAAAGACGGATGCAAGTTGATACGTCGAGTTGGCTGCCTCGACCAGATAACTCCGCTGCGACAGAGCGTTTAAATTTCTTGTCCTCTGTCAGCGCTTTTAAATTGATTGATGCTGTAACTGTATGGCGTAGTTGGCCTTTTCCAGAAAATTGTCCATTTTCATCGAAGTCATTAATCCAAGAAGATAGGTAGGAAGTACCGTGGATTGGAAGACCCCGATGTTGGCTATAATTTCGTAAGGCTTCTATAAAACGGTATTCGAAACTCCCATCATAAGCAGCGATTCTTAAATCATTAAAATATTTAGCTATATCATACCGCTCTAATGAGGAGATGTGATGGGGTGTGTGGTCAATATAAGCTCTGGATGAAGACAAGAAATTATTAAAAAGACGTGAAAAATTTAATCTATTATCTTGATATTGAAATGGGTCGTCATAGCTAATGACCATATTATCAAGGGCGCATTTAATAATTTCGGATTCAATATCTATGAAGTTTTTAATAAGATTGTCCCAAGACTCTTCAATTTTGGATATTAGCAGTAGAGCATCGCTGGCCACAGATATTTCTGCATAGCGCGTTGCGGTGATGGGGACGCACGCGGCGCATGCAATCTCATTTTTCCGAAGTCTGAACTCCATGATCGTCCTTCCCTCGAAAATTCGAAAGCCAGTCATTTCGCTGCCGACTCGAATCCTTCATGCCGAGGATGAACAGGGCAGGGAAGGACTTACATCGATTTGCTGCTGAGGTTCTCGATCAAGAAGCCATGTGAGCCTCTAGGGACTGTGATACAAACTGTGAGACAATTGCCTCTAAAATCCACCTAAGTCATTGAATTTACAAAGGTGGTGAGCCCTGCTGGATTCGAACCAGCGACCTACTGATTAAAAGTCAGTTGCTCTACCGACTGAGCTAAGGGCCCTCATGTCCTGAGGTCCGCACGCACTAGAGGCGGCGATGCGGCTGGTCAACCTCCAGAAACCGCTTTTCGCAGGCGGAAACGCAAATGGCGGATCGAAAGTCGGGACACGGGGTCGCGCCAGCCCGGCGCAATGGCAAGCAGCGGCGTCAGTACGAAGTCCCGCTCGCGAAAAGCCGGGTGGGGAATGCGCAGCGAGCGGCTGTTCCAGCGACCCCCGGACCACAGGATGATGTCGATGTCCAGCCGCCTCGGCCCCCAGCGCCTGAACCGCTGGCGGCCCAGAGCGCGCTCTATCGCCTGCAAGCCGGAAAGCATCTCTTCGGGCGGCAGGGAACTCTCCATCAGCACCGCGCCATTGACGAAGATGCGCCGCGACGGCCCGATAGGCCGGGTCTGCATGACGGGGGCCACGCTGAGAACCGGGCCCAGTTCCGCGATCATGCGAACCGCGCCGCTCAACAGGCATGCCGGGGTCATCCGCGCCGACAGCGGCCGGTTCGATCCCAGGGCAAGGGCGTAAACATGACGGGTGCTTGTCTTGACCATCGGACAGCGCCTATCCCGTCGCCATGACGCTGCAAAGTCCTATCCCGCACAGCGAAGCGCCGCATGATTGTCCGCTCTGCCCGCGTCTGGCCGCTTTTCGTGAGCAGAATCGCGCGGAACATCCCGGCTGGTGGAATGCGCCGGTTCCGGTTTTCGGTGATCCGCTGGGCCGAATCGCGATCGTCGGCCTTGCGCCGGGCAAGACGGGCGCGAACCGCACGGGCCGGCCCTTCACCGGGGATTATGCGGGCGATCTGCTGTTCGCCACGCTCGCCAAATTCGGCCTGACCCAAGGCGTCTATGAGGCGCGGCCCGACGACGGGCTCATGCTGCGCAACGTCATCATCCTCAACGCGGTCAAATGCCTGCCGCCGCAGAACAAGCCGCTGCCGGAGGAGATCCACAATTGCCGCGCCTTCCTGAAGCCTGCGGTCGCCGCCTTGCCCCATGCGCAGGTCTTCGTCGCGCTGGGCCAGATCGCGCATCAGTCGGCGGTGAAGGTGCTGGGCGGCAAGCTTCCCAAGGCGCGCTTCGCCCATCTGGCGGAGCATCGCATGCCCAGCGGCCAGATCGTCATCGATAGCTATCACTGCTCGCGCTACAATCAGAACACCGGCCGGCTCACCGCCGGGATGTTCGAAGCGGTGTTCGAGAGGGCGGTGGAACTGGCGACGCTTTAGCCGGCGCACAGGCTGGTCGCGCCTGCAGCTTTCGGGCTGAACACCAGCCTGAAGCGCGCTGCGCCAAATCGCAGGTCGCGCGCTCTAGGGGTTGTGGGGATTTAGGATTCCCATTTGTTGGGAGATGTGATTCACGCTCTGGATGGACCGTTTCGTACTGACCGACGCCCAATGGGCAAAGATGGAGCCACATTGTCTGGGTAAGCCGACTGACCCTGGGCGGAGCGGAAGGGACAACCGGCTATTCATGGAGGCGGTGCTGTGGATTGTTCGCACGGGCAGTCCATGGCGTGATCTGCCCGCCATGTTCGGCAACTGGAGTACGGCGTTCAGGCGGTTTCGCGATTGGCGGGAAGCCGATATTTTCAAGCGTATTTTCGATGTGCTGTCGGAGGAACCCGACATGGAATACGCCATGGTCGATGCGACCATCGTCAAGGTTCACCGGCATGGCCAGGGCGCAAACGTATGGCTCGCCCCGTCGGCAAGCGGTTTGTGTCTGATGATCTGGTCAGTCTGCGAAAACGTATCCGGCCTTTCA
>NZ_JAINEZ010000135.1:0-8978 GCF_019873065.1 Sphingobium sp. PNB | reverse complement strand
ACCATCGGCTGTATCCGCTCAGCAGCGCCGATTAGCGCGCTTTCGGGGAAGTCGTGTGCGGTAGCCATCACAACCCTCCCGCCACGATCCAAAGCGGCAGAGCCACCAGAACGAGAAAGATCGTCACCGCTTCAAGGCGGGTCAGCGTTATGCTGTCCCGGCCATTGCGAAGGGCGTTGGTGATCTTGCTAGAAGCCATCATACCTGCTCCTGTGATGCTGAATCTCATCCGCGCCCTGCCCCCGATAAGAGGCAGGACAGGGGGAGATCAGGCTGCGACCGTATTCACGACTGGTTCTTCGGCTTTTGGAAATGGGCGGCCCTCGCCTTCGCAAATGGCCAGCAGAGCGGCTTTGTACTTGCCCCAGAACTCCAGCGCGGGTCGGCCATCCATCGCGAGGATCGCCCGATCATCGAAATCGCGCCATTCCTCGATCCCATGAAGCTGGCACCCGATGGCCATCTGGTAATCAGTGATGGTCACATTCCAGCGCAGGCCGGAAACCACGATAGGGGTTTTCGACGCATCGCCGGAGACCTGCGCATCGCCGGAGACCCGCGCATTGCCGTAGACCTGCGCATTGCCGTAGACCCACGCATCGCCGGAGACCCACGCATTGCCGTAGACCCACGCATCGCCGTAGACCCACGCATTACCGGAGACCCGCGCATCGCCGGAGACCCACGCATTACCGGAGACCCGCGCATTGCCGTAGACCCGCGCATTGCCGTAGACCTGCGCATTGCCGTAGACCCACGCATTACCGGAGACCCGCGCATTGCCGTAGACCTGCGCATTGCCGGAGACCCGCGCATCGCCGGAGACCCGCGCATTGCCGTAGACCCACGCATCGCCGGAGACCTGCAAATTCTTCTCGGCCTCAACATATCCGCCAAGATCACCAACGGACACGCCCATTGCGGCAATTGCGACCAGCGCCCGGATGCGGAACAACGTCCGGCCATCCCAGCTTTTCACGGTATCGTTTTCGAGAAGTTCGTACTTTGCGTTTGCCACGGGTCTCTTCCTCCTTCGGCGTTTATTAGGCGACCATGACTAGCGTGGCGGACGAAAGGCAGCGGGCGACAATCACCGCAGCGCACTCTTCGGCGCTGGGGAACTCGCAGGCAGCGTCATACCCGACCGCATCAATGCAGGCGTCGAGCAGGCGATTGCTGGTCTGGATGTAGCCGCGCGGATCAGCGCAGGTTTCGAAGTCACCCATGCGATGCAGGCTGCTCAACAGCCCGTCGATGGTTTCGAATTGCGCGAGAGTGATCTGCATCTCTTCCTCCTTCGGCTTGGCCGGTAGGAGGGGTTAAAGCACATCCATGTGTGCTTCGCAAGAGAAAAAGCACATGTGCATGTGCTATTTTTAAAGGGGCGCGAGAATCACACGATTCTTGGGCGATAGTCCCCTATGACGAGACCAATGATCTCGATGCGCTCAACGTCACCGCCCGGATGATCGACATCAACTGGCGTTTGAAATTCGGGATCGTCCGATTGCGGCCAAAGCCAGCGTTTGCCGTTCCGTTCCTGGAAAAGCTTTACCGTCGCCTCGACCAGCCCGTGGGCGGAATAGCTGTAAACAATGACATGATCGCCATCACGCGGTGGCCGGGCATCGAGCATGGGCACCCAGATAACCACTGCGCCCTCTTTATATTCGCGATTCATTGAGGTTCCGCGCACTTCCAGCGCTCTGGCCCTATTCTTAAAGCGGGGCGGCACTGGCACATCAACATCGTACCAGTCGCTGCGTTCCCATTCGACCGCTTCCCTGAAATAGCCTGCCTGCACGTGTCCCATCACCCAGATCGGCGCGGGTGTCGCCGGTTCCGGGGCCTCTCCACTTATTTTCCAAGAGGGCACATTATAGACCCTAGCCAGCTTCGCATAGGTCATATGATCCAGCCCGTCGCTGTGACCGTTCAGGAAATTGTACAGCGCATTCTTGGACACGCCCGCCGCCTTCGCCCACTGCTGGACGTTGGTGCCGAAATCCTTGATCGCCTTGCGGAGAAGGTCGCGCTTCTGGTCGGGTGTCATGCCGCCGCGAATATCAGAGCGTAAGCCCATGCTGATGTGTTTTTCGTCTTGAAAAGCACATCCATATGTGCTTTCTAGCAGGGCATGGTTCACGACATCATCAACCGGGTCCGCGAGACCCTGAAACAGCCGGGGATGTCCAAGCATAAGCTGGCATTGATGGCTGGATTGCACCGCAACACCTTGCGCGAAGCAGATGCGGAGGACTGGAACCCATCCGCGTCCACGTTGGCTGCCCTTGAGCCGATTATCATGTCGGCAGAACAAGGACGGGCAGCATGAGGAAGCTTGACGTTAGGCCGATCAAGGTTCGCCTCATGGAGCGTATCTCTGTCGAGGGTGAATGCTGGTTCTGGACCGGAACGATAAACCCGAAGGGGTACGGCTCGCTCTCGGTTCGGGGTCGGTGCAACCTGGCGCACAGGCTGTCTTACGAGGCATTTTGCGGCCCAATCGGTGACGGCCTTCAAATCGATCACCTGTGTCGCAACAGGGCTTGCATCAATCCTGACCATCTTGAAGCAGTGACCGCTTCTGAGAATTGCAAAAGGGCTGCACCGTTTCATCCTGGCAGCAGGCCTCGAACGCACTGCCTGAGAGGTCATGAATTTGCAGGTGATAACCTTTTTGTAGGCCGTGGAGGTAAGCGATATTGCCGGGCATGCTGCCGCATACGTGAAGCTAGCCGCCGCCACTACCGCCCCACCAAGCAGGCGGATGCAGCATGAGCGGGATGCCCCAGAACTGGAGATCGTAAATGAGCGACATTGAAATTCGCCTCGAATGCCTGCGTCTTGCGAATGCTGGCTTTGGTGAGCGGCCAGAAGACATCGTGGCCCGCGCCCGCGCCTACCACGTCTTCCTGACAGGCAAGAGCGACCAGACGCCGCGCCAGATCATAGACGCGGCGCTGGATAAGGCGGGTGTCAGTCGTGATTGAACCCGGCGACCGCTTTGAGGCAGCGGCCATAGAGTTCAATAAGCTGGGCGGGCGTTTGCCGCGTTCCGGCTTCGGTACTCTGCTGCCTAATAAGGCGCAGGAGGTCAAGCGCCACCCCCTCTTTACTCGCTGGCACCGGAAAGTTCGTAACGCGCACATCGTCAGCCATCGTGATTCCTTTCGTGGTTGTTTCGCAATCGCCACGATGACCGAAGCCGCTGGGGAGTCAATCTCCAGCGGTGGAGGCTCAAGCCTGTGAACCACCCTCTCCACAACCTTCCCAATAGCAACGAGACCAGCACGGCGGGTCGCAGTTCCGTGCTGGTCCCCTGCGCGCTGATAGCTGGGTCGCATCGCTTCCAGTTCAACGCGCAATTCTTCGCAATCGAGGACGGCAGCCCACGATGGGACATGCGCGTCAGAAATGCCTTGGGTCGCAAGGCAGGCACCGGGGCGGTCGACACCCCCCTTTCCGGTCGTCCCGGCGCCAATGTTTCCGAAATTCCTCATAACGGGAGCGACATGTAATGTTGCAGCGCAACCAAATCCGTCAAAAAAATCCGCCGTCAAAGGCGAGTGTGTCCGCCGCACTGGCGCAGGACTGGACAGGCGTGTCGGCTCGTGTCGGCAAGTCCACTTTGGCCGATACGATCGATGCAGACGTGAAGACCGTCAACCGCGCCATCACCGGAGAGAATGTCCCGGAGCTTCACAAGGCAATGGCGAGCCTGCTGGCGGACCCTCATGCCCTTGACCGGGTAACAGCGCTCTACGGCTTCCGCATGGTCCCCATGACGGTTGAAGCGGCCAACGACATGACGACCATCGCGAGCCTGTCCTCGCTCGTGTCGCAATTCTGCGCGGCGCTGGAAGACGGTATCCGCGATCACCGCGAAACCTGCCAGCTTGCCGACAGCATCCGCCCTCTCATGCTCGCCCTGTCCGCCATCGTGGAGCAGGCCGACAAGATCAGGAGCGTGGCATGAACATGCGGCAAACAACCTTCGCATTTACACCAGCGAAAGAGGACCGTCTGCGCCGCTGTTATGACATCATCTGTCGTGCAGCCGACGCGAACCAGCCATGCCCCAGCAATCAGGACATGGCGGACATGCTAGGGCTGTCCCGCGCTGACAAGGCGTCCGGCTATGTCGCCCTTCTGGAGACGATGGGCTTCATCACCGTGCAGCGCGGCCGGAAAAACCGCGTTGTCGTCATCAACAAGACGGGCGCCCGTACTGCCGGGATCGCGACCCGCAAGCCTTCATCGGCATGGTCGGATGATTTCGACGCGATCCTGATGGATGGGTTGGCAGAAGGTGTTGGCTTTACGGCCATCGGCAAGATGCTCGGGAAGACCAAGAACGCCTGCATCAGCCGCTTCAACAAGATTCGGGCGGACATGGGGTGGCAGGCGGCATGATCATCCTCCGTCCGTATCAGGAAGCGCTCCTCAACGGCGCCAGGCAGGGTTTCCGGGAACGCAAGCGGGCGATCCTTTTGCAGCTTGCAACGGGTGGCGGCAAGACCGTCTCGGGGTCGAAAATGATCGAAGGCAGCAGTGCCAAGGGGCTCGTCTGCTGGTGGCTGGCGCACCGCCGCGAACTCATCACGCAGACCTCAAAGACCTTTGCCGCGATGGGCATTCAGCACGGCATTATCGCCGGCGGCCATTCTTCCGACCCCCATAAGCGCGTTCAAATTGGCTCTGTGCAGACAGTAGCGCGCCGCCTCGACTGCCTCCCGCCACCGGATCTTATCATCTTCGATGAATGCCACCATCTCGGCGCAAGCCAGTGGCAGAAAATCTTTGATGCATTTCCCGATGCAAAGATCGTTGGCCTCACAGCTACCCCGTGGCGGCTTGACGGCAAAGGTCTGGGGAACTGGTTTCAGGAGATGGTGAACGGTCCCACTGTCGCTGAACTCATCGCGGAAGGAAGTCTGTCCCGGTACCGGCTATTTGCACCGACGCAAATTGATACCGCAGCCATCAAGATACAGGCCGGCGACTTCAAAAAGGATGATTTGGCGTCCGTCATGGACAAGCCCTCCATCACTGGTGATGCGGTTCAACACTACAGGAAACTCTGCAACGGCAAGCGGGCCGTCGCTTTTGCGGTCAATGTCGAGCATAGCCAGCACATCGCTGCTCAGTTCAACGCCAATAGCATTCCCGCCGAGCATGTCGACGGCAGCATGCACAGTGATGCCCGCGATGCCGCCATTGCCCGCTTCATCGCCGGCGAAACCCTTGTCCTGACCAACTGCGAGTTGTTCGGCGAGGGTTTCGACGTTCCGGCGATTGAAGCGGTCATTCTGCTGCGTCCCACCAAATCGCTGTCACTCCATTTGCAGCAGGTCGGCCGCGCGCTACGGCCGGCACCCGGCAAATCCGAAGCCATCATTCTCGACCATGCCGGCAACAGTATGGTCCATGGCTTGCCTGATGATGACCGGGAATGGTCTCTGGCTGATCGAGAAAAGCGCAAAAAGGACGAAAAGGCGAGCGTCACGATCAAGACATGCATGGAGTGCTTCCATGTCTACCGACCTGCGCCGAAATGCCCTCAGTGCGGTCAACAGCCTGCCTCACAAGGGCGGGAGATCGAACAGCGTGACGGAGAACTGGCAGAGGTTGATGTTGCCGCCAAGCGCAAGGAGCAAAGGCGTGAGGTAGGCAACGCCCGCACCCGGGAAGACTTGGAGAGAATCGCTCGCGAGCGCGGGTATAAGCCGGGCTGGGTGAACGCGATCATGAACGCTCGGCAGGGCGGCGGCCTCGCCGGGAGGCGTTACGCATGAGTGTCATCCATGACGACCTTGTGCGGTCGATCCGTCTCTACCTTTCGGGCATTGGCGCGCTGTCGATCCATGTCGAAACTCCCGGCCTGTTGTTCGACAAGAACGGCCGCCCGGTAAAGATCGGCAAGAAAGGGCGTCTTGATATTTGTTCCTGCGTAAAGGGGCGGTTTGTCGCCATCGACGCGAAGATTGGGCGGGACCGGCTCAAGCCAGACCAGCAGAAGTTTGCTGACGCTGTTACGCGCGCGGGTGGCATCGCTTTTGCGGCGTGGTCTGTGGATGACGTTGCCAAAACTCTGGCGGCGGAGGGCCTGGCATGAGACACCGCGACATCATCGACGTCAACCAGCCTAACAAGCCGTTCTTCGACGCCATCGCGGCCGACGCTAGCGATGCCATCACCACTTATGTCCGCAAGGGATGCTTAGGTGAAGCCATAGCCTACCAGCGCCAGCTGATCACCACGCTCGACGCCATGATCGGCGACACGATCGGCACCGCATGGCGCAAGGCCGTTCGCGCGCAGTTCCGCGACCCGCGCGCCGCGACCCGCTGGAAGGCGAACGCGCTGGACCTCAATCCCAACGATCCACACCTGTCGATCGCGCTCAATTCCATGGCTGCGATGAAGGTGGACGATGCTTGGCGCCTTGCCGTGCCGCTGCCCCTGCCCTGCCCCATGGGCCCAAAATATGCCGAGCCAGAGGAGATTGTCCTGATACATTCGGAAACTGGCGAGGCGCGCATCTATGCCGACGAGGGGCCCTCCCTGATCGAGCCGCTTTATGTTGATCGCTTCACTGTTCATGCCGATGCCCGCGTCTGGGCCCGCGAGATAGCGACATTCTCGATCGAGTGGTTCTACAATTGCGAGAACGCGCGCAAAATCGCCAATATCACGCCGGAATGGACTGGCTACGCGCCGTCTGCGCTGGCCATCGGCGCAATCGACAAAATACGTTGGCCGCGTGTCACGACGATCACCGCTGGAACCGGCATCGATGCCGCCGCGCTGAAAAAGGTCATCTTCCGGCAGGCACGGCTTACCCATGTCAATGCTCCCCTTAGTGTGGCGAGGGCGGCATGATGAGCAATGTTGTCGAGTTGAACGCGTGGCGCCACCACCTCGATATGGGCGAGAAGGGGCCGAAGAAGAACCTTACTAACTTGATGGTTCATCTAAGGTTTCTGCCTGGGCTTGGAGGCCAGCTTCGCTTCAATGATCTGACCGGGAATATCGAGTGGAAGGGGCGCGATCTTCGCGACACAGATTACATCGATATTCGGATGCAGATTGAGGCGGCAGGCTTTGACCCTAAAGCGCAGGACGTTCCGATGGCTGTCCTGCGGGTTGCGGAGGATAGCCGGTTCAACCCGGTAGCCGACTATCTGAACGGCCTTAGCTGGGACGGGAAGAAGAGAGTATCCACATGGCTGCCCTCCATCTTTGATGCGGACGATACGGACATCAATCGCGCCTTTGGGCGCATGTTCCTGATCAGCGCCGTCGCGCGCGCGCTCAACCCGGGCGCGAAGGTTGACACGATGCTGATCCTGGAAGGTGAGCAGGGCATCCGTAAATCGTCTGCGGTGGCTGCACTGTTCGGCCAAGATTTCGTCATGAACGGCCTGCCTGGCTTCAAAGGCCAAGAATCGGCTCTTGCCTTACAAGGCAAATGGGCGGTTGACCTAGGTGAACTTGGTGGGTTCGGAAAAGCCGATATCCGAACCATCAAGAATTTTCTAACTTTAACGGTTGACAATTACCGTCCATTGTGGGGGCGGCATTATATTAATCGCGCGCGCCGCGTTGTGTTCATTGGATCAACAAACGAGCATGATTATTTGCGTGACCCGACTGGTGCTAGGCGGTTTTGGCCTGTTTATTGCAGGTCGGTAGATTTAGAGAAATTGATTGCTGTTCGCGATCAGTTATGGGCCGAGGCTGTCGCGCTCTATAGCGCCGGTGAAAAATGGTGGATCGATCGCGGTTCTGACCTTGACCTTGCAGCCAATGAGATTCAATCTGAGCGCTTCCAGGAGGATGCTTGGGCGCCGGATATCGACGCCTTTGTCAATTCTCCGGAGGTCCAGATGCGCGGTTGCGTGACGGCTTCTGAGGTTCTCAAGAAGCTGAATGTTCAGGTGGAGCGGCGTGACGCCAGTACGGAGATGCGCGTCACGAACCATCTGACGCATCGCGGGTGGGAGAAGGCGCGATGCCTGCGACATGGGCTGAACGTCAACTGGTGGTTCCCGCCTGGGTGCGCGCCAGAGACGCGGAAAGGGAGGAAGAAGGGGTGATTTTCCATCCTGTTTTCCAACCTTTTTCCAACCTTTTTGGCAGGGGTTGGAAACATTATCCGTCTGAAAACAAAGGCGGATTTGGAGACTTTCCAACCTTTCCAACCAAAAGCTGGTTCTTACGCACATACGCGCGCGTGCGCGTAAATTTACTTATTACGTTGGAAAGGTTGGAAAGTAGAGGGGAAGCCCTTGGGTTTGTTCGGTTTTTTTCTTCCAACCCCCGTTGGAAAATTTCCAACCCCGACCTTGGAAAATTCAACCTCAACGGAAGGCTGCATATGAGCGCTGACACAAAGACCACAACCATCATTCCGGCGCATCCTGGATGGTTCGTGCTCTATCCCAGCATGTATGAGAATGACCGGGCGTTCGATAAGGCTGACCTCCATCCCATCATCGCGTGGCGCGTCGAGACGACAACCTTCCAGCTCATAGGAGGGGATCGCAAAGGCCAATTCCAGAGCAACGATGATGCCACTCCAGTTGTGGCGGGCGGCCTTAGCTCCGATTGGATGGTCGTCACGCCCACAGGCACCGTGGAAGATCCTCACGTCGCGACATATGACACGGTCGAGAAGGCTATCGAGGCCATCCACAACGGCAGTCGTTACGCATGATCCGCGAGACGCCACACCACCGTGCAGGGCGGAATGGTCAGGAATGAAAGCCACCTCTCCCCGCCCACAGCCTACATTTGCTGGCTCCTTGCTGTTGACCGCACCCGGGAACAGGCGGGGAAGCAGGCGCGGGAGTTGGGCGTTGATCTCAAGGCTGCGGAATACTGGTGGCGCAATGTACGACGCCGCTGAAGGAGATGAGTGATGGGGAACGAATTAGCCGTCTGGGCTGAACGCAGGCCACAGAGAACGGAAA
>NZ_JAINEZ010000134.1:0-9326 GCF_019873065.1 Sphingobium sp. PNB | reverse complement strand
CCCCTCCCGCCTGCGGGAGGGGAATGTCTTGGATTGGCCATTCCCCACCTTCCCCACCTGCCCATACAGCTTGAGGTGCTGCAAGCTTGACCCCCACCGCCGCTCTGCCAAAAGGGGGCCCGCAATGGCCCTCACCGCCCACTTCACCCGCCTGCCCGACCTCGCGAGCCTGGCCCCCCGCTGGCAGGCGCTGGAGTCCCGCGCCGCCGCCAGCTTCTTCCTCGGCTGGACCTGGACCGGCGCCTGGCTGGAAAGCTACGCCGTCCGCCCCGAACTGCTCGCCGTCACCGACGCGCAGGGCCGGGACATCGCGCTCGCCCTCTTCGGCCATGCCCTGCAACCCCGCCTGCTGGGCCGCAGCGCCACCCTGTCGCTCAACCAGTCCGGCGACCCCGGCGCCGACCGCCCCTTCATCGAATATAACGGCCTGCTCGCCGCAAAGGGCAGGGAAGGGGAGGCGACACGGGCCGCCCTCCAGGCCCTGCAAAACCGCAACGACTGGCGCACCCTCCGCCTGGACGGCATCGCCCCCGACTCGCCGCTCCTGACAATCCCCGCCCGCCGCAAGACCCGCCTCGACCGCTCCCCGGTCTATCAGGTCGACCTCGCCGCCGTCCGCGCCGCCGACTATCTGTCGCTGCTCAGCGCCAACAGCCGCGCCCAGATCCGCCGCGCCCTCAAGGATCATGGCGGCGCGCTCCCGGCCATCGCCAAAGCCGCCCCAGCGGACATCGTTCCATGGCTGGACGAAATGCGGTCCCTCAACACCGGCCGCCACGCCGACAATGCCTGGGACGACCCCGCCTTCCGCCGCTTCGCCGCCGCCCTCGCAAGCCGCGACGAAAAGGTCGAACTGCTGCGCTTTACCGATGGCGGCGGAACCATCGGCCTGCTCCTCAACGTCCTCCACGACGGCGTAGCGATGAACTACCAGTCCGCCTTCGCCGCCCCGCGCGCGCCGAAGGACAAGCCCGGCCTGCTCTGCCACGCCGCCGCCGTCGCCCATTATGCGGAACGCGGCCTCGCGCTCTATTCGCTGCTCGCGGGCAAGGACCGCTACAAGCAGAGCCTCGCCACCCGCGAGGAAGCCCTTGAATGGTGGCAGGTCGACCGCTTCAGCCCCCGCCTCGAAGCCGAAGCGTGGCTGCGCAAGCTGCTCAGACGCCCAGCTTCCGCATGATGCGATAGGCGATCCGCCGCGCGCCCTGCGCCTCCGGCCGCGCCCCGATCCGCCCGACCGGCAGCCCGCGCCGCCGCAGCAGCGCGTTCAGGCTGTACAACTCGCCCTCCGCCACGCTCCGCTCCGATCGCCACGTCACCGACAGGCTGACCGACACGACGGGGCCATTCTCCACGAAATGCGGCGCCTTGACCGGCACATGGATCGCATCGCCCGGCGACAGCGTCACCGCCATGCCCCGCTCGCGAAACCCGTCCCGCCAGTCCAGATTGCGATGCCCGCCCGCATGGAAGGCCTCGCTCTGCACCGCCGGCACCAGTTCCTCGTCGCCCGCCGGAAAGACCGTCATCGTCTTCTCGCCCCGGATCTGGAGCAGGATATTATGCTCCGGGTCCATATGGAACGGCGTCACGCTCCCCGGCGAGGACAGGAAGATGAACGCCTCCCGATGCAGCATCGGCCCGGTCTCCCGCTCCACCAGCGGCGCCAGTTCCGCCAGCGCCCGGTCGAGCAGCGCGCCATAGGCCGCGTCCCGCTCGACATTCTTCAGCACCGCCCAACTGCCGTTGGTCTCGATGGTCCGGATCGTCTCGCCCAGCGTCAGCCCGTTGGACGGCGTATCCTCCGCCCGCACCCCCAAAGGCAGCTTGCCCAGATTATACTCCACGGAGTCGACCGGCATCCGCTCCGCCAGCCCGGCCAGAGCCTCCAGCGTCAGCAGCGCATGCCCCGCCAGCCCATGGTTCAACTTCGCCGCCCTGTCCGGATAAGCCGCCGCGAAGGCCGCCCGCGCCTCTTCCGGAAACACCGCCGCCTCGATGGCGCTCACCGCGTTCATATCTGCCCCTTCAACCTCTGCCCCAGCGCCTCGACGCCATTGGCCAGCGCAAAGGCGACGCTTCGCCCCGCGCCCCGCAGGGCGATGCGATATTGCGTGATCGTCCGCCGCTCGCCCCACAGGCTGTCGATCATCGGATGGTCCGCCGCCGCGCAGCTATCCATCCAGCCAATGGCGGGATCGCCCAGCACCGCCTGCAGATTGGCGATCTCGATCAGCACCCCCGGCGAAAAGCGCCCCAGCGCCTCGTCAAAGGCGATCTTGAAGGAAAAGGCCCCTTCGCCATGCCGGAAATTGACCAGCATCGCGATCGCCCGCCCATCCAGGTCCATGCGCAGGAAATGCAGCCGCCCGTTCTCGAAAGCCGCCGCGCAGGCCGCCCGGAAGAAAGCCGCATCCTCATCCCTGCAGGCCAGCGCCGATCCTTCCGCCCCCTTCCAGCCCGCGGCCTCCAGCGCCAGAAATTCCCCGCACCATGCCGCCAGCTCCGCCCCGTCGCCCAGCAGCCGGCTCCCGACCGTGCCCAGTTCGGCCAGCCGCTTCTGCAGGCGCCGCAATTCCTTGCGCTTCTTGGCCCGCACATTGGTTTCCCAATAGGCGTCCGCGTCCAGTTCCGACCGCAGCATCGCCCGGTCGTACCGATGCACCTCCCGCCGCCCGCGCCGCTGCTCGACGCACAGCGCCTCCAGCGCCGCCGCATTCGCCCCCGCCGCGTCCAGCCCCCGCAGATGCAGGAAGCCCGGCGCCCAGTCCGCCTCGTCCAGCTGCTCCAGCAATCCCCGCCACGCCGCCACTTCCTCGCCCCGCCGGATCAGCGGCGCGCCGAAGAAGCAATGATCGTGCATCCAGTTGGTGACGCAGCGCAGCGGCAACCGCCCATGCCGCGCCGCGACGACCACGGGCATCAGCCCGATCAGTTCCCCGTCCCGCTGCGCCTCCAGCATGCGCACGGCGGTGCCGCCCGCCAGATGGTCCAGCGCCGCACACAGCATGTCGGGCATGTAGAAGGCATTGGCCTCCGCCGCCGCGTCCGCCAGCGCGGCCCAGCGCGCCCGCTGCACCGGCGCATAGGCGCGCGCATGCGCCATTGCGGGATGGGAAGCCATGTCCATGCCCCCGGCCATATCCGCCAATGATTAGGGAAAGGCTAACCCGCGTTCATCGCCAGGATCATGTTCCGCACCTGCGGATAGACCTGCTTTTCCCATTTGCTGCCGGAAAAGACGCCATAATGGCCGACGCCCGGCTGCAGGTGATGGCGTTTCAGATGCGGGCGCAGGCCCGTGCAGAGCGCATGGGCGGCCGCGGTCTGGCCCACGGCGCACACGTCGTCCTTCTCCCCTTCGACCGTCAGCAGCGCCGTCTTGTGGATGGCGCCCGGATTGACCTTCCGCCCGCGATAGGTGAGTTCGCCCTTGGCCAGCAGCGTCCGCTGGAACACCTTGTCCACCGTTTCCAGATAAAATTCCGCCGTCATGTCGAGCACGGCGAAATATTCCTCGTAAAAGGTCTTGATCTTGTCCGCCTCGACCTGCCTGCCGTCGGCCAGCAGCTGGTAAAGCTCGCGGTGCGCGGCGCCATGCCGGTCCATGTTCATCGACATGAAGGCGGAAAGCTGGAGGAAGCCGGGATAGACCCGCCGGCCGCGCCCGGCATAGCGCATCGGCACCAGGCTGATCAGATTTTCCTCGAACCATTTGATCGACTGCTCATTGGCCAGTTCGTTGACGACCGTGGGCGCGGCGCGCGTGTCGATCGGCCCGCCCATCAGCGTCATGGAGCGCGGCGTCGCCGGGTCCTTGTCCTCCGACATGATCGACACCGCGGCCATCGCGGGCACGCACGGCTGGCACACCGAAACCAGATGCGATCCCGGCCCGATTTCCTGCATGAAGGTCATGATGTAGTCGACATAATCGTCGAATCCGAAGCGCCCGGCGCTCAGCGGCACGTCCCGGGCGTTCTTCCAGTCGGTGATGTACACGTCATGGTCGCGCAGCAGCGTCTGGACGGTGTTGCGCAGCAGGGTCGAGAAATGGCCCGACATGGGGGCAACCACCAGCACCCTGGGCTGCGGCGTTTCGACATCGTCCTTCGCGAAGTGCAGCAGGTTGCCGAAGGGCAGGTCCAGCGCCACCTCTTCCCGCACGGCGACCACCGCATTGCCGCTATGCACCTCCGTTATGCCATAGGCCGGCCGGCGATGCGTCAGCTTCGCGCCCTGGAACACGTCCATCAGGGCGAACATGCGGCGGGGCATGGCCCAATCCGCCACCGGTCCCATCTTGTCCTTGAAGGAGAGAGCGATCTGAGCACCGAAGCGCGCAGGGGCCATCATGTCGTTCCAGGCCTGATAGCCGCTATATAGCATCATCATCTTGCTCAAACGCGTCCTAAGCTCTTTCGGTGCCGATTCGGTCCCATGCAGGACCGTTATACAGGTTTTGCATATTGCACCGCATCATGATTGATGAAACATAGGGATGAAGCGGGAGGAACGCCATGGCCGACGCCGAACTCACCATTTCCAGCAAGACTTATTCGTCCTGGTCCCTGCGCGGATGGCTGTTGTGCCGCATGGCCGGGCTGAAGGTCGTGGAAAAGACGATTGCGCTCGACGATCCCGAAAACCGGGCGGAATTGCTGCTTCTGTCGCCGTCCGTGCTGGTGCCCCGCCTGACCCATGAGGGGGCGGGCGTGTGGGATACGCTCGCCATTGCGGAATATCTGCATGAACTCTATCCGCATGCCGGCCTTTATCCCGCGGAGCGGATCGCGCGCGCGCACTGCCGTTCGGTTTCGGGCGAAATCCACTCCGGCTTCATCAACCTGCGCTCGGCCCTGCCCATGAACCTGAAGGTGCGGCACGAAAAGTTCCCGGTCTTTTCCGGGGCCAAGCAGGACATCGAGCGGATCGAGGAAATCTGGACCGAATGCCTCGGCGCCTATGGCGGACCCTGGCTGTTCGGGGAAAGGCCGACCGTGGCCGATGCGATGTTCGCCCCCGTGGCGCAGCGTTTCCTGACCTATGCCGTGGCGCTGTCCGGGCGGTCGGCCGCCTATTGCAACTGGAGCAACGACTGGGACCTGATGCGCGAGTGGATCGACGCCGCCCGCGGGGAGAAGGATGAGGTCGAGGAACTGGAAGTCGAATTTTAGGACGCGCCGCGTTCAATCGGACGCAGGTCGCGCAAGCTTTTGTTGCCGCATCCTTTTAAGCGCAAAACCGGTTCCCACTTTTGCGCACGATGCTCTGGGGCGCGCCGCGTTCAATCGGACGCAGGCCGCGCGCGCTCATTTGCAGGCCGTCATGGCCTGAATGCCGATCGGTCCTAGTTCCCGATTCCGCTCAACCACTCGCCGATCATCGCGCGTCCGGCAGCGACGGCTGCGGGGCCATGGTCCGCATGGTCCTGCCGAAGGGCAGTGCCGCATTGCTTCGCTATGTCGAGATCGGCCCAGAAATGCGTGAGCCAATCCTCGAAACGCGGGTCTTCGCCCATTTCCGCGTGGAACTGCAACGCCAGCAGGTTGGGGCCGCGGCGAAAGGCCTGATGGGCATAGTTTTCGGTCGACGCCAGCAGCTCGACCCCGGTCGGCATGTCGAAAGTGTCGCTGTGCCAGTGGAGGACGGGCACGCCGTCCAGATGGCGCAGCGGGGATTCCGCGCCCGCCTCGTTCAGCATGACCGGCGCGAAGCCCAACTCCATCCGCCCGCCGGGATAGACGGGCGCGCCGAGCGCGGCGGCGATCATCTGGCTGCCCAGGCAGACGCCAAGGGTCGGCAGGTCCTGCTCCAGCCGGGCGGACAGCTTTTCGATCTGGAGCGGAATCCAGGGGTGCAGGTCCTGCTCATAGACGCCCATCGGGCCGCCCATCATGATCAACAGGTCCGGGGTGCAGAGGTCGACATCGGCAAAGTCGGGGCTGGCGACGTCGATCCGTTCGATCGCATAGCCCGCGGCCTCGATCGGCTGGAGATAGCCTGCCGCTCCCTCCCGCGGCACATGTCGGACGATCAGCGCTTTCTTCATCTCCACCATGCTGGTAGCCAAAGAGAACATGGCCTGCCACCCCAGCCTTTCTTGGGTTTTTGAAATGAGGGCTATTGGCGGGCGATGCGCATCAACGCGACCGCGCCTATGCCGAGCCAGATGATGTTGAGCACCATCGAGGGGATGGCGCCGTGCCACCATGTGTTGAGGATGAACAGCGTCGAACCCAGAGCGTTCATCCCTTGGAACAGGGCCGACTTGCCGGACACATGCCCGCTCGACACGAGCAGATAGGCGCCCAACACCAGCAACGCGCCCAGCCATCCGGCGATTTCGACAAGGATCGGCAATCCATCCCCCAGGAAAAGGGATGGTCTAGCTTGCCGAAGGCGGACCTGAATAGTGGTTCTGGATCATCTGGGCTCGATCCAGGCAAGTCGTGCGTCTGCAAGAACAGGTGCCCAGTCCCACCCTATCCAATATCCCATCTGGCCGGGGCTACCGGACGACAATGCTTCCCCTCCCCTTCAGGGGAGGGGACCGAGGGGTGGGGGCGTGCCCCACGCGCAAACTCAGCCTGTAGAGGCACTCCCCCACCCCAACCCTTCAAACGAGTCACGTGCCTCGTTTGACCCTGAAGGGGAGGGGCTTGATGGCAGGAAACCACCCATTTCCGCCAGCCCATCGGCATCCCTCCCCGGCAATTTTTAGGGACTAACACGGAGCTTCTGGGGAAAGCCCTTTACATCGCCTCCCGGATTGTCTGTGAAAGACTCCAGCGCCAAGGCAAGGACAGGAACCCGCAGCCATGACAATCCTCGTGACCGGCGCCGCCGGCTTCATCGGCATGGCCGTCGCGGACCGTCTTCTGTCCGAAGGCCGCGCCGTCTTCGGCATCGACAATATGAACGACTATTACCCCGTCTCGCTGAAGCGGGACCGGATCGCCGCCCTGCACGATCGCCATGGCGGCCTGTTCACCTTCGCGGAGCTGGACTTCGCCGACATGGACGCGCTCCAGGCGGCGCTGCACGACCATCCCGTCGATGCGATCGTCCATCTGGGGGCGCAGGCGGGCGTGCGCTATTCGCTGATCAACCCGCACGCCTATGTCCGCTCCAACCTCGCGGGCCATGTCAACATGCTGGAAGTGGCGCGGGAAAGGCGGGTGCGGCACCTCGTCTACGCCTCCTCCTCCTCGGTCTATGGCGGCAACGACACGCTGCCCTTCCGGGTGGAGGATCGCGCCGACCACCCCGTCTCGCTCTATGCCGCGACCAAGCGCGCCGACGAGCTGATGAGCGAGACCTACGCCCATCTCTTCCGCATTCCCATGACGGGCCTGCGATTCTTCACCGTCTACGGCCCGTGGGGCCGCCCCGACATGGCGATGTGGATCTTCACCTCGAAAATCCTCTCGGGCCAGCCGATCCCCGTCTTCAACCACGGCCGGATGCAGCGCGACTTCACCTATATAGACGACATCGTCAGCGGCGTGATCGGCTGCCTCGACCATGCGCCGGAAGATGACGGCGCGCCCAAGGCGGGGGGCAGCCGCTCGCCCCACCGGCTCTACAATATCGGCAACAACCGGCCCGAGGAGTTGATGCACCTCATCTCCGTTCTGGAGGAAGCCTGCGGCCGCAAGGCGGAGATCGATTTCCAGCCGATGCAGCCGGGAGACGTGCCGGCGACCTTCGCGGACATCAGCGCCATCGCGCAGGACATCGGCTTCGCGCCGACCACCGGGATCGAACTGGGGGTGCCCCGCTTCGTCGACTGGTACCGCGCCTATCATGGTGGAACGGCAGGCGCATAAACGGCGTCCTTTACAGGTTTATTCCCCTGACCGTGGCGCAATGCAGCACGGCGCCCCACAACCGCTTCCCTCGTAAAAGGTTCCGCCATCCGCCGATATTATTTGGCGGCTCATCGCTTTTTCATCCATTGTGGCGTTAATGGCGCGGAAATCATCATTCGCGCTTGCGAAATCGATTGCCAATACTAGGGGAAGACGCTTATCCCCGGCAGCCGGGTGCCGGTCGTTTCGACCGGTCGGGTCGCGGAACGAGGTAAGGACGGAACACCCTGGGACGGTGGATCGTCGCCGCTGTCGTCAGTCGGAAAAAGCCGGCGGCGGCGGTGGAAAAAAGGGCTTACGCGTGTCGACAGTAACGAAGATCGTGCCATTCGGCTCAGGCGGGCGCATTGCGGAAACCGCGCGCCGGACATTGTCCATCGCGGCCGAAGGGCTGAGCGCTCTCGAAAACCAGTTCAACGACCGGGAATTTTCAGCGACCTTCCTGCGGCTGGTCGGCATCATCATGAATGTGCGCGGCCGCCTGATCGTCACCGGCATGGGCAAGAGCGGCATCGTCGCGCGCAAGATGACGGCGACGCTCACCTCGACCGGCACGCCCGCCATCTTCCTGCACCCCGCCGACGCGGGCCATGGCGACCTGGGCATGGTCACGCCGGACGACGTCGTGCTGATGCTGTCCCATTCGGGCGAATCCAACGAACTCGGCCCGATCATCCAATATTGCAAGCGCTTCGCCATCCCCCTGCTGGGCATGACCGCGCGCAAGCGCAGCACGGTCGCGGCGGCGTCCGACATCTGCATCCTGATGCCCGACGTGAAGGAGGCGTGCCCCAATTCGCTCGCGCCCACCACCTCCACCACGATCCAGATGGCCTTCGGGGACGCGCTCGCCATCGCGCTCATGGAAATGCGCGGCTTCTCGGCGGACGACTTCCATAAATTCCATCCCAATGGCCGGCTCGGCGCGCAGCTCGTCAAGGTGCGCGAACTCATGGCCTCGGGCGGCGACGTGCCCCGCGTGGAGGAGGACGCCTCGCTGCTCGACGCCACCATCGAAATGACCCGCGCCCGGCTTGGCGGCACGGCGGTGGTCAACGGCAAGGGCGAACTGATCGGCGCCTTCACCGACGGCGACCTGCGCCGCACCGTCACCGGCACCCGCCACATGAACGAGCCGGTCGGCCGCTACATGACGGTCAGGCCCGTGTCGGTCGGCCCGGAAGAACTGGCTTCCGAAGCGCTCCGCCTGATGCACGACCATAATATCACGCTCCTCTTCGTCTGCGAAAAGGACCGCCTGGTCGGCGCGCTCCACATGCACGACCTCCTCCACGCGGGCGTCGCCTGAGCGCCATTCGCCCCAGGGACGACCGCACTCCCGCAAAGGCGGAAGCCGGGGCGGGCAAATTCGGGGTTCTTCAGCCTGATCGATTTGGGTGGAAAGCCGCCATTAAGCCCCTCCCCTTCAGGGGAGGGGTTGGGGTGGGGGCG
>NZ_JAINEZ010000133.1:0-9431 GCF_019873065.1 Sphingobium sp. PNB | reverse complement strand
CGCTTTGCCGGTCGGGTGCGGCTGTCTATCGCCGCCGACCGCAGCGCCGATTCGCTGTGCGGCTTCGTAGGGAGTGCCGTCATGCTGCCGATTCCGACGAAGCCGCCCCCTCGTTCCGAGAAGATCGCGCCCCCTGATTCCGAGATGATGTCGCCCCCTCGGAGACGGGGCCGTACTGGCACTGATGGTTGTTGTTTCGTTCGCTGGCCCCGTCAAGCCGCCGGGTCGGTTTTCGTCCGGCGCATGCTGTCACCGTGGAGGTCGAGCCGGTGGGCGTTGTGGACGAGGCGGTCCAGGATCGCGTCGGCGTATGTCGGGTCCGCTATGACGTGATGCCAGGAGGGCACATCGAGCTGGCTGGTGACCAGGGTGGAGCGGCGCCCGTATCGCTCCTCGAGGATTTCGAGCAGGTCATGGCGCGCCTGGGCATCGAGTGGTTCGAGGCCCCAGTCGTCGAGGATCAGCAGCTGGACGCTGCCGAGGGTCCGCAGGAGCCGGGCATGGCGGCCGTCGCCACGGGCGAGCGCCAGGCTCGAGAACAGCCGCGGCACGCGCTGGTAGAGGACCGAGCGATCGTCGCGGCAGGCCTTGTGCCCAAGCGCGCACGCCAGCCAGCTCTTGCCGACCCCGGTCGGCCCGGTGATGACGAGGTTGTCGTGCGCCGCGATCCAGTCGCCGACGATCAGCTTCATCAGCAGCGCGCGATCAAGCCCGCGCGCGCTGCGATAGTCGATGTCCTCGGGGGTGGCCTGATGGCGCAGCTTGGCGAACCGCAGCCGGGCGGCAAGCTTGCGGTCGTGCCGGAAGCTCCATTCCCGATCCAGCAGCAGCGCCAGCCACTCGGGGTGCGTCAGGCGCTCGGCCTCGGCGTTGGCGGCAAGCTCGCCGAACGCCCTCGCCATGCCTGTAAACCCCATGCTGGTAAGCCGTTCGAGGGTAGGATGTGGCAACATAGTCGTCTCCTCAGTGGTAGTAGCGTGGGCCCCGGATGTTGGGATGATCGATGGGCAGGCCGTTGACCGCGGACGTCGCCGGCACCTGATCGAGCCCCTGGTCGAGGATCGATCTGACCGAGCCGTAGGTGCGTGCGCCGATGTCCAGGGCACGGCTGCAGGCCGCCTCGACGCGGTCGCGTCCGAAGCTCCTGGCCAGCCGCACGATGCCGAGACAGGCGCGGAAGCCCTGTTCGGGATGCGGGCGATCGACGAGGATCTTCTCGCACAGCAAGGCTGTGCAGACGCCGATCGCGGCGGACTCGCGGGTAATGCGCTCCACCGTCCAGTCGGCGAACCGCTTGTGCGATGACGGCATGTGCTCGGGTGTCGTCGTATGGCGGCCGTTGCCTGAGCCCCGCATGTGGGCAGCGACACGCTCGCCCTGATGGAACAGCTCGATCGTGCGCGCCGTGATGCGCGCCTCGATCGGCTCGCGGGCGAAGCGATACGGCACCGAGTAATAGTGGCGCTCGACCTCGACGTGATAATCGAGCCCGGCCCGCCGGCGGCGCCACTCGGCATAGACATAGGACTCCGCCGGCAGCGGCTTCAGCGCCGGGCGGTCGAGCTCCTCGAACAGCTGGCGGCGGGTCATGCCGACGCGGCGCAGAACACGCCGGTCGTTGAAATCCGCGATCAGCCCGGCGATCACGGCATTGAGCTCGGCCAGACTGTAGAAGGTCCGGTGCCGCAGCCGCCCGAACAGCCAGCGCTCGACGATGAGCACGGCCGCCTCGACCTTGGCTTTGTCGCGCGGCCGCCGCGGCCGGGTCGGCAGCACGGCACTCTGGTAATGCGCCGCCATCTCCGCGTAGCTGCGGTTGACCTGCGGATCGTACAGGCAGGCCTTGATCACCGCGACCTTCGCATTGTCCGGCACGAACAATGCCGGCGCGCCGCCAAAGGCCTCCACTGCGCGCACGTTGGCGCCGATCCAGTCCGGCAGCGTCTCGGTCCAGCTCGCCTCCGCGTAGGACAGGCTGGAGGCGCCGAGCACCGCCACGAAGATGTGCGCAGCCCGCACCTCGCCGGTCAGCCGGTCGACCACCACCGGCAGCTTGTCGCCGGCATAGTCGACGAACAGCTTGTCGCCGGGCGCGTGGTTCTGCCGCATCGTCACCGGCAGCTTCATCACCCAGCCGCGATACAGGTCGCAGAAGCGGCTGTAGCGGTAGCCGTCCGGGTGGGCGGCGATATACTCGTCCCAGAGGATCTGGAGCGTCACGTGCTTGCGCTGCATCTCGCGGTGAAGCCGGGGCCAGTCGGGCTCCGCACACCGCCGGTGGCCGGTCTTGTTGCCCGCCTCGCGGTAGAGCGCGGCTTCCAGCGCCGCGTCGCTGACGTCGTCGCCCAGCGGCCACGTCAGCCCAGCCGCCGCCGCCCGCTTCAGCGTCTCGCGCACCGTCGACGGCACCGCGCCCACGCGCAACGATATCGCCTTGTACCCCAGGCCCTGCTCGGCCCGGTATCTCAACATCTCGCGGACACGCCGCATGCTCACCCTTTCCGCCGGCATCAGCCGCTCCTTCGGACATACCCAAAGAAGCGAGCCTAACCCCGCCAGCGAACCCCGTTCGACGCCGCCCCAAAGGGGGCGACATCATCTCGGAATCAGGGGGCGACTATTCTTCGGAATGAGGGGGCGGCATCATTTCGGATTCCGGGGGCGGCTTCCCTCGGAATCAGCAGCCATGCCGGGGTCGCTGATCGTCACCGACGATTGGAGCGGCTATGGCAACCTGCGGACACGCGGCTATGACCACCACGCAATCGCCGAATGTGGCGACCCCGAGGTGGCCGAGGAGTTCATGCCGATCATCCACCTCGTCTTCAGCAACCTGAAGACTTGGCTCAACGGCATCCACCACGGCGTGAGCGCAAAGCATTTGCAGGCCTACCTCAACGAGTTCACATTCCGCTTCAACAGACGGTTCTACCCGTTCAACGCCTTCCGCTCGCTCCTCGGAATTGCGGGCGAGGTGAAAGCTCCGACCTACGCCGAGCTATATTCCGGTGGCTGGGCGCACCCCACATGTAGTGGGTGTCTGCGTTAACCGGATAGGCACGGTTTGAACTGCCATCCTTCGAAGGTCATTAGCATCTGGCCGAATTGCTCCCAGCTCACCTCGCGGCCGTCGATGACCAGCATGGGGACGCGATCATCCGATTCCAGGTCACAACCGATTCGCCCACGCACGGTCATATCCGCGATCGAACACCGCTGGCCATCGTCCACCAGGTGGCGCAGCGAGAGCGCGCGTCGCATGCGTTCGACAAGCCGCGCCATGAGCTCAAAGAGATCGGCCTGTGCGTCGTCGAGAATCTGAAACTCGTAGCCCCTGCGTTCGCTGTCCTGAACTTCGAAGGCCTCGAGCGTCACCCGGTCACCCAGATGCAGCAGGAGGAAATGAAATCTGCGCTTGACCCCGGCTGCGTCCGACATGTCGATAGGTTGGAAGCCCACTTGCTCGAGCTCGATCTGACCTGTGCGGGCTACCTCCGCGTTGAAGCAGCGACTGCAAAGATCCCGGTAGCCTGTCTCCATCGAGCCGAAGTGAATCAGGTCATAGCTGGCAACGCGGGCGTGGCAGGCATGGCATTGGACCTGGGTCATGGGATCGTCGCTCCCGTCACATGGCCAACCATCAGGCTGGCTGCTCATTGTCGATCAACGTCACCCCGACCTCGAAACACCACTCTTCAAGCGCCAATTCGGTCGCCCGCGCTTCGAACGCATGCCACTTGTCGAGTGTACCGGTCGCCCGCAGCAGTTGCTTGAGCCGACTGTAGGCGCCTTTTCGGCTGAATATCTCCGAGGCCTTGTCGAAGGAGCCGGGGAGTTCTTCAGCAACAAACGACAGGGCTAGCCGTCTGCCAAGATCGAGGTCCCGTCGATGGGGTACTGGCAGATAATCTGCAGCTCGGGATCGTCAGAGAATTCTATGTCCTCTTCCAAATCCACACCTTCCGACACGAAAATGATCCGGCCTGTCCTTTTAGAGATATATGCCTGATGTTCGTCGAGGTCCGAGACGCTCGCGAACTCGAAAGCGTCGACCAACTCGCTCAATTTGATGGGCGCGGACTCCGGCTCCTCTGTAGGCATCCTCTGGGCTCCTGCTCAGTGTGCAAGGCAGCATCGCTGGAGCAGATGCTGAAAAGGCTCGACAGGGTCGCCTACTCGGAACGGCCTCTGCGGCGACAACGCGTGGTGGCCACCGCCGGACAAGATCCTCGCCCTCACTACCGAAACCATAGGCGCTTGGGCACGGGCAGCGCCAGTGAAAAGGCAGGCGGCAGCCGCGCATGGGCGATTGGGAAGCGGAATTCGGAAACACGTCGCGGTTACGGGTGCTTCTCGGAGACCCTGCGTCCGTCGCGTCGGGTGACATAGGGGCGCCGCGCCGGTTTGCGCGATGCGCTCCTTCCGGTCAGCTCCCTAATGCGACAGCGGGTTCGAACAATGCCCCGGCGACCTTGCCGGCGTGGTAGGCATCGCTTTGGACGTAGCGCCGCGAAGTCGCTGTACGGGTAGTGAAGTGGAGGCCGAGCCGACTGATCTCGTCGTCCAACATCGAATGTTTGACCGCGACCAGGTCGAAGCCCGTGCTCTGACTTTCGCTGCCTTGCCGGGCAGTCCTAAGGTCGGCGAGTTTACCGGAAATGCCAGTAGCGAGGCCGATCTGGAATGAATTGAGCGCCGTCCGGCGATTGCCCCCGCGCAGCGACTGGTAGATTGCACTGCCTCGGAAAGTCGCGCTTTCAGTATCGAAGGTGACTTCGATCAGGTCATGCAGAAAGCGCGCGGCTTCGACATCGGTCTTAAGGCCGAAGAATACAAAACCCAGCCCGCCATCGGCACGCTGTTCCTCCCAGACTCGGCAATCGCAGAACGCAGCGACCGATTGTGCGCACAAATCCACTGGCGCGCGCCTCTTACGCCCGGTGGCCACACTCACCCCTTCGCAGTCTGATCGGCGCACCGAAATCTCGTCGAGCGTAAGGTCATGCCGGGCGAGCAACTCGGAGACTTTGACTGCTGCTGCGATGGCTTCCGCCTCGGTGCAGCCACGATCGGCCGTCTTGGCGCGCAAGCCCTGGATGCGCTGGATCACACGGTCGATCTCTGCCGCCTCCGCGGAAGCGTTTCCGGCCGGATTTTTCGCACCCGAAAAGGCTGATCGCTGTCTCAGCCGATCGAATAGGTCGCGCGCGCCGGCTTCCATATTGCCCTGCGCGATATGGCCTGCGACCTCGGTCGCCACCTGATCGAGCATCTGGGCGGCGCCATGCACGCCGGCTCGGGCGCGCCCAACAATCGTCTCCACTTGCAGGGCGGCGATCTGTTCGAACGCTGTCCGCAGACCATCGGGCGCGTCATCCCGATCGGCCTGGGCGAAACATCCAAGAGCGTCGACCAGATTGTCCACCGACGCCAGACCCCGCGCTTCGAACACCAGATCAGGATCCGCATCAACCGCCTCGATCCAGCGGATGGCCAAGTGCTGGATCGGTGAGAGATTCTCCACCTCCGACAGAAAATCGAAGACTGTATCTTCGTCCAATACTCCGATCAGTTGCGGTATGGGTTGGAAGCCGCGCCGGGCCACGTTGCGGTAAAGGCTCCCTGCACAGCGATGACCAGTCCCGAGCGGGCGGCCGTGACGGACGAATGTCATGGCCTCTTCGAGCATCGCCTCATCCATCGCGAACAATGGCGAGATCAGCACGCGTCGGCCGCTTTCGAGCGGACACAAGCGCATCGCGGTCGGTTGCCCAGCGGCCAGGGACGATATCCGCTCGTCCAACAGCAGGATGCTTTCACCCGTGACCAGATCTTTCAGACGGACAAGGTACGGCCCCCCCCCGATCGACAATTCTGACCAGACGTAATTGTGCGGCGCTGAGCGCTTGAAAAACCTGTCGATCTTCGGAGGTTTTCGGTGTCCTGGCTTTGAGGTAGCGATCGACCATGGTTCGGCCGCTCACCGATGGCGTGAACATTTCGAGATCGGCAGCCAACACCGTAAGGCATCCCAGCGCGTCATCGTCTTCCGGCAGATCAGCATGTCCGATCAGCCACCGACGCAGGGTTTTCTGGATCGCGCCTGGGGGCACGAGCCTTTCGACTACGTCTTCGACGTGCGCGCCGATTGCCTCCAGGGTCTCGAAGTCGGCTTCGATGTCGTAGCTGGTTCCGGCCATGGGCATCGTATGGTTTCTCCTCGGCTACGTGTCTGAGCCGGAACCCAGAACTGGATAGGTTTCCAAAATCAAGGATATGCCGCTCAGTCTCAGTTGCGAAACAGCGACGGAGTGCTGCATGCGGACTTATGTGACCTGCAAGCACATTCGCGCAAAGGGCTGCGGTTGCCAAGCGATCCGACTGACGCTGAAGCGCAGTTATGCGCAGCTTATGGGTGATTAAACAGGGTGCGGCAGGTCGCCTGCTCGGTAAGATGAAATAGCGCCGCCACCGGACGCGGTGAATGCATTCTATTCTGGCGTGGAGGGCTGCACCGTTTTCATGCGACTGCATTTATCTTTGGCGACCGACAGGAAGGGTGCATGAGACAGTGCATATCGGAGGTAATCACTGAATGTCGAAAGCCAACCTTGGCCATGATCTCTCCGGGCTCATCCGTTTTGCCGAACGTGCACCCTGGGACGAAAGACTGGTCGACATGCTGGCCTTGCACCTTGATCCGGTCTGCGAGGCTAGCGGTCTCGATCCCGAAGCGATCTTCGATGCGGTAGGCCACCATTGGGAGGGAACCTTGTGGGGTTGCGCCTTCGAAGACCTGATGGCCCGCGAACCGGAAGCGGACGGCCCGAACCTGGTCGATGACTATCTCAAGCGGCGGGGTTGGAACGAAAGGGCGCCCAACAAGGCCTATATGCGCGCGCTGAACCAGACAGCCATGTCGCTATACGAAGTCAGCGAGGTCGTGCCCGGTCAGTCAATGCGCTTGCGCGATCTGCTGCGGGAGAGCGAACCGGTCACGGTGCTTGAGCGCGGTGCAACCCGGACTCTCGTCAATTGGGACCGCATCGCCACTCGCGTGGTGCAAGTGAACGGGCGATACGGCATTTCCGGTGCGCTGTTGCCATTCGGGCCGGATGCCAGCGCCGAGTTGATCTCGACGATTGCCCGACTGGAGGCCGACAGCGCACCGGATCACGACACCTTGCTGCGTTCCTGTGCGCCGCTGTTCACCGGTATCTGGATGCTCGACGCCCTCGGCGTGCAGGCGCGAGCCGAAATGCCCGAACTGGTCAACGCCGATGGCGAGGACGTGGTGTTTCATCGCGTCGTATTTCCGTTGGCCAAGGGTGCGAACCGGCAGACCGTGGCGCGGATGCTCGATGCCGCCAATTGGCTCGAGCCGGCCAGTGATAGTTTCTGGAACTGGCTTGCGCCGAGAGTCGGCAAGAAGAAACCTGGTAAAGCCAAGGGTAAGCAAGCCCTCGCGACCACCATGCAAGATGGCACACCTGTTTTCGCCAATGTCGAATTGAAGGGACGCCAGGTGGTCGTCGAGGTGAACAGCTCGGAGCGTGCGGAAACAGCGAAGGCGCTTATGGCCGGATGGCTGGGCGAGCGGATCGGCCCGCCACTCACCGAAATCCGCACACTGGCGCAGATGCTCGCCGACGATGCGGCGGACGAAGAGCATGACGATGGGCTTCAACTACCGCCCGAGGAGACGGAGCGTGTGGTCCATGAGATGCTCACCCGCGAATATACCAAGGCGCTCGATCAACCGGTTCCTATGCTGGGTGACCGAACGCCGCGCGCTCTGGCCCGCACCAAGGCGGGCAGGGTGAAGGTCGCGGAGTGGCTCAGATACCTCGAGAATGGCTCTGCGAAATCGCGCGCGGCGGACGATCCCATGGCTACCTTTGATTTCACGTGGATGTGGGAGCAACTCGGCGTTGCAGACTTGCGGAAATAGGGCAGTGAGGTGATTCCCGAGGCGCTTGGGGAAATGTTGCTGCGACGAAATCCAGGCAAATCGCAATTCTATATTTTAATTTGCTTGACTAAACCGGATATTCAGTCGAATGCGGTTTAATGATACCTCGCCGCATCGAAAAGCAAATCAGGGACCGGCTTCGGCACATGCCCGGCGTGGTTTTGCTCGGACCCCGCCAGATCGGCAAGACCACCCTGGCGCGCGAGATTGCTGATGAACGGGGCGAGGGGGCCGTTTATCTTGATTTGGAAGTGGAAGCGGATCGCGCCCTTCTGGCCGACGCGCGGCCTTGGCTCGAAACCCAGTTTGGCAAGCTTGTCGTCATTGACGAGGTCCAGCGGGCACCGGATCTGTTTTCGACATTGCGCGGCGTTATCGACGAGCGCCGCCGTGCAGGGGAGGGGGCGGGTCATTTCCTGCTGCTCGGCTCGGCAAACCGAATTCTGCTCAATCAGAGTTCGGAGTCGCTCGCCGGACGCGTCGCCTATATGGACATGGGTCCGATCGACGCAGACGAAGCGCGGTCAGCCGGACTGGACGATCTCAACCAGTTGTGGGTGCGCGGCGGCTTTCCCGAGAGCCTGACCGCGCCCAACGACACCGAAAGCTTCCGCCGCAGGCTCGACCTGATCCGCACCTATGTTGAACGCGATCTGCCTTTCATGGTCCCTCGCATGCCGAGTGCGACCATCAACCGGCTCTGGACGATGCTCGCCCACGGGCAGGGGGGTCTGTTCAATGCCTCTGGCCTTGCGGGGAGTCTCTCCATCTCGGCACCGACCGTTGCCAACTATATCGACATCCTGTGTGATCTCGGCCTCGTCCGCAGGCTCAATCCCTGGTTTGCCGATGTCGGCAAACGACTGGTGAAGGCACCGAGGCTCTATGTTCGCGACAGCGGGCTGTTGCATGCCCTGCTGCGCCTCGAAAAGCTCGACGACATTCTTTCCCATCCTGTCGCCGGCACCAGCTGGGAAGGAATGGTTATCGAGAACATCATCGGCGCGGTCGGCGATCGCTACGATGCCCATTTCTACCGGACGGCGAATGGTGCGGAGATAGACCTCATCCTCGTGTCCGGCGGCGTTCCCGAAGTGGCCATCGAAGTGAAGCGGTCGACGGCGCCCAGCGTTGAGCGCGGGTTTCACCTTGCCTGTGACGATCTCGAGATCGAGAAGCGCTGGCTGATTTACCCCGGAGAAATGGCCTACCCGAAGCCGCACGGCATCACGGCAATGCCTCTGGTGCAGGCGCTGGAGCAGCTGGTGGCCGGGACTTCAAAACCATCATGAGAATTGCGCCCGGGCTGGCAATCACGGTGCGTGTGAAGTCTCGTCCGCTGCAGCATAATCTGTCGGTTGGCAGCATTCCGCGTTCAAAGCAGATTGCAGCTTAAATTGTGCAAACCGTTGTCCTGATGCGGTTGCGGAGGTGGTCGAGTTGGACTAAGGCGCGGGGG
>NZ_JAINEZ010000132.1:0-9788 GCF_019873065.1 Sphingobium sp. PNB | reverse complement strand
TTGGGGGTGGGGGGAAGAGCGGCGGACGGCTATGGCGCGCGATGGCTCAAATCGGGCGCGGGCCGCGCGCTGCGGGTTTCTGTCGCATCGGTTTGAGCGGAAAACCGGTTCCCACTTTTGCGCACGATGCTCTAATTATTGCCGCCGATCAGGTCGCCTAGGCCGCCGAGCACGGAGCCTTCGCCGCGATTCTGGCCGCCGCGGCTGCCCGCCGCCGCCAGCATGCGGCCGGCGAGGCGCGAGAAGGGCAGGGACTGTATCCACACCTTGCCCGGCCCGGTCAGGCGCGCGAAGAACAGGCCTTCGCCGCCGAACAGGATGCTGCGCACGCCGCCCGCGCGCTCCAAGTCGAAATCCACCGTGTCGGTATAGGCGGCGACGCAGCCGGTATCGACGTGAAGCTGTTCGCCGGGGGCCAGTTCGCGCTCCACGATGGTGCCGCCCATCTGGACGAACACCCAGCCGTCGCCCTCCAGCTTCTGCATGATGAAGCCTTCGCCGCCGAACAGGCCGGTCATGATCCGCTGCTGGAAATGGACGCCGATCGATACGCCCTTCGCGGCGGCGAGGAAGCTGTCCTTCTGGCAGATCAGCCGCCCGCCGACCTGGTCGAGGCGAATCGGCAGGATCGCGCCGGGGGTGGGGGAGGCGAAGGCGACCCGCGCCTTGCCCCGGCCATTATGGGTGAAGACGGTGGTGAACAGGCTTTCCCCCGTCACCAGCCGCTTTCCCGCGCCCAGCAGCTTGCCCATGAAGCTGCCGTCGCTGCCGCCGCTGCCGTCGCCGAAGACGGTGGTCATGCCGACGGCCGCGTCCTTCCAGACCAGGGCGCCGGCCTCCGCCACGGCGCTTTCGCCGGGATCGAGTTCTATTTCCAGAAATTGCAGTTCCTGGCCCTTGATCTCGAAATCGATGTCGTCGGCCAGGCCGGCTTGACGATGATGTTGCCAGGGACTGGGGTTCGGCATGGTCGCGGGCTCCTGAATGGTTCCGGCCGATCATAGCCGTTCCCGGCCGGGTTGGGCCAGTCTTTGCGTGTACGCAAAGCTCTGCCGGGGGAGCGTGGCCCGGAAGGCAGGCGCGCGGGATTACCGGTCGAAGATGATCTTCAGGCTCTTGATCAATCCGGAAGTCTCGCTGAATTCGAAGAGGTCGACAAGATCGGTGTCGATCCTGACATCGTCCTTGCGTACCCATTCATAGGCGAAATGGGCGGCCCAGCGGCCCGGCAGTTGGAGCCGACCTTGCAGAGCGGCTTCCGTCCGGGCAGCTTGTTGCTGGAGGTGGAGGTTTTCGGCTGCCATTCTGCCGATCTAGACGTTCGAGGCGGGGGCGGCGCGATCCGGCTGGTCAATGACACCGAATATCGGCTGGTCGCCTAATGTCTTCAATCC
This sequence comes from Sphingobium sp. PNB, assembly GCF_019873065.1. Taxonomy (NCBI): domain Bacteria; kingdom Pseudomonadati; phylum Pseudomonadota; class Alphaproteobacteria; order Sphingomonadales; family Sphingobiaceae; genus Sphingobium; species Sphingobium sp. PNB. Next base: position 8,394 of record NZ_JAINEZ010000132.1, on the reverse strand, counting down.
GATCTGGCCCGGATGCAACGATTGACAGCGGAGTAGGTCGCTCCTTGGGAAAACCCCTTGAACTGAACGGCCATAATATTATGTTGGCTGCAAACAGTCATTTGGGAAAGAGGCGCGTTTTTTCCTGTAAGCGGCTGTGGTCAGGTCACTTATGGGATTATGCATGAGATATCCAAGCGACCATAAGGCGCGTACGCGGGAGCGCATCCTGACGGAGGCTTCGCGGGCGATCCGTTGCCAGGGTATTGACCGGGTGGCGGTGGCGAATGTGATGTCCGCGGCCGGGCTTACCGTCGGCGGCTTCTATGCCCATTTCGCGTCCAAGGACGATCTGGTCGCCCATTCGGTCGAGCATATGTTCCACGAACGCTATGAGCGGTTCTTGGGCCTGCTGGATGTCGGAGAGCCCCGCGCGGCGATCGCCAAATTCTTCGACGGCTATCTGTCGATGACCCATCGCAGCCATCCGGAGACGGGGTGCCCGATCCCGTCGCTCACCAGCGAGCTGGCCCATCTTTCGGAGGATGGGCGTGGGCGGCTGAGCAATGGCATGCGCGGACTGATCGACGGCGTGACCCGGCTGCTGGAGCGCGCCGGGGTCGACGATCCCGAGGAGGCCGCGAACGCCGCCTTTTCCGAAGCGCTGGGCGCGCTGGTAATGGCGCGGATGACGACCGACCTGAAAACCGCGGAGAAAATCCTCCAGCGGGCGCGGAAATCCGTCAAGGAACGGCTGGGCGTCGCGGATGTCGATACCCGCATTCCCTTGCGTCGCCGCTTCGCCAACAGTTCAGAGGCGGAGTCGGGAAAGACCGAAACGAGCAACTGAAGAAGTCAGGGTGGCTTGCCTTCGCCTTCTTGGCCTTCTTGCTCCGCCAGATGGGAACTGCCCATCGGGGGAAGCTTTAGCCGCGGGAAGGCAATGGTCTCCACCGCGCCCGATTCCTTCCGGGTGATCGCCGCCACGCAGTGAAGTTCCGGCCCGCCCGCGATCCTCGCGTCATATTCCGCGAAGCTCCTGTTGCCGATCGCTTCATGATAGGTCGGACGCATATGGTCATAGGACGCGCCGGCCGCCTGGATCGTCCGCAATATCCTGTCGCGGCCGACAATCGGTTTGCGCGTGACCGTGGAGTGGAGGACGGACTGATCGTCCAGATCGTCGCGGAACGGATGCTTCGGTTCAGCATGCGATGCTCCTGAAAGATGGTGCGCCCCGCGTTCAGCGGGGAACGACGCAGGTGGACGTGCCGTGCGCGAAGATCCGGTTGTCGAGGCTTTCGATGCGTCCGTCCAACGCGACAAGGGACCGGCCGCGCGAGATGACGGTGCCGATCACCCGCATTTCCCCGATATTGGCGGGGATGGGCCGCAGGAACTTGACGCTGGTTTCATAGGTGGGGGCGAAACCGCCCTCGTCCAAGGTGGTTGCCGCCGCGAGGCCCATGGCGGAATCCAGCATGGTCAGCGCCCAGCCGCCATGGACGACGCCGCCAAGGTTGAGGAAGCGTTCGCCCGGCGTCGCCCTCAGCTCCACGCGCCCCATTTCGGGCGGAAGAAGGGTGAAGGGCACGGTATCGGCCATGGGCGGGCGGGGCAGTTCGCCCCGCGCCAGAGCGCTTATCGTATCGAAACCGTTCATGACCGATCTTTCCCCCGCATCCGTGCCGCCGTCACAGCGTTTCCAGTGCGAGCGCTATACCCTGGCCGCCGCCGATGCAAAGCGTGACAAGGCCCCGCCGCACGCCGTCCCGCTTCATCGAATGCAGCAGCCGGGTCGTCAGCACCGCGCCGGTCGCGCCGATGGCATGGCCATGGGCGATCGCGCCGCCCTCCACATTGACGATGTCCTCCGGCAGGCCGAGTTCCTTGATGATGGCCAGGGGTACGGCGGCGAAGGCTTCGTTGATCTCGAACCGCTCCACGTCCGGCAGCTTCCAGCCGGCGCGTTCGACCGCCTTCACCACGGCAGGGACCGGCGCGAGGCCGAAGAGGCCCGGCTCCAGCGCGGCGACGGCGTAGGAGACGATCCGGCCCGCCGGTTCGACGCCGTTCGCCTCGGCCCAGGCGCGGGTGGCGACCAGCATCGCGGATGCGCCGCTGTTGAGGCCGGGGGCATTGCCGGCGGTGATCGTGCCGTCCGGGCGGAAGGCGGGCTTCAGCCGGGCCAGTCCCTCCAGCGTCGTATCGGCGCGGGGCGCCTCGTCGCTGGCGAAGCTGACGTCGCCCTTGCGGCCCTTGATGGTGACGGGGGCGATCTCCGCCGCGAACCGGCCTTCCGACTGCGCCTGCACGAAGCGCTTCTGCGAGCGTTCGGCCCAGCGGTCCTGCGCATCCCGCGAAATCTGGGAGCGGGTGACGAGATCCTCCGTATGCCAGCCGGAATGCTGGCCGGAAAAGGCGTCGTTCAGGCCGTCATGCAGCATGGAATCGATGATCGCGGCGTCGCCCATGCGATAACCCCAGCGGCCGCCGGTCATCAGATAAGGCGCGCGGTCCATATTCTCCATGCCGCCGGCGATGGCGACGTCGTGCAGGCCAAGCTGCACTTCCTGCGCGGCGGTCACGATCGCCTGCGCGCCCGATCCGCAGACCCGGTTGACGGTGAGGGCGGGGACCGAGACCGGCAGCCCGGCGTGGATCGCCGCCTGGCGCGCCGGGTTCATCCTGTTGCCGGCCTGGATCACATTGCCCATGGTGACCGCGCCGACGGCATCCGGCGACAGCCCTGCGCGGCGCACGGTTTCCCGGATGGCGACGGCGCCCAGTTCGGCCGCCGGCACGTCCTTGAGCGTGCCGTTATAGCTCCCGATCGGGGTGCGGACGGGATGGGCGAGGATGATTTCCGCGGTCACTCTGGCATTTCCTTCTCTTGTCGTCCGCACCGGTAGCGGCGGACCATCACATGATGTCTATAATATCATTGATCGTGATCGTCGCCTGTCTTTTCAAGGGCGGGGCGCGAATCGAGCCACGGATTCCGGGCCGGCCGATCCGGCGCTATCGACGCGCGGGCATCAGAAGGCGACCTTGTCCCCGCCCTTGAGGCCGAGCCGGGCGCGCGCTTCATCGGCGGTCGCTATCTCCAGGCCCAGATCTTCGATGATCGCGCGCACCTTGCGCACCTGTTCGGCATTGCTGGAGGCGAGCCGCCCCTGGGCGATGTTCAGATTGTCCTCCAGCCCCACGCGCACATGGCCGCCCATCAGCGCCGCTTGCGTCGCGAGCGGCATCTGATGGCGTCCCGCGCCCAGCACCGACCAGTGATAATCCTGTCCGAACAGGCGATCGGCGGTCCGCTTCATGAAGAGGAGGTTGTCGACCTCCGCCCCGATCCCTCCCAATATGCCGAAGATGAACTGGATGAAGACCGGCGGCTTGAAGAAGCCGCGGTCGATGCAATGCGCCAGATTGTACAGATGACCGACGTCATAGCATTCATGTTCGAACTTCACGTCATGGGCATCGCCCAGCGCATGGGCGATCTTGCCGATGTCGCGGAAGGTGTTGCGGAAGATATAATCGTCCGATTCCCGCAGATAGGGCTCCTCCCAGTCATGCTTCCATTGCCGGTAGCGATCCGCCATCGGATAGAGCGCGAAATTCATGCTGCCCATGTTGAGCGAGCACATTTCGGGCGACGCCAGCAGCGGCGCGGCCAGGCGCTGCTCGACCGTCATGGTGAGGCTGCCGCCCGTGGTGATGTTGCAGATGGCGTCGCAGCCCTGCCTGATGCGCGGCAGGAATTCCATGAACAGGGCGGGGTCCGCCGAGGGTCGGCCGTCCCTGGGATCGCGCGCATGGAGATGGAGGATGGCGGCGCCGGCCTCCGCCGCCTCTATCGCCTGTTCCGCGATTTCGGACGGCGTGACCGGCAGCGCGTCCGACATGGTCGGCGTGTGGATGGAGCCGGTGACGGCGCAGGAGATGATGACCTTGTCTTTCATGCTTGATCCCGATTCCAGCCGACGAGTGGTCGGCCATGTCATGCCATTTGCCCGTTCGCGGTCCCGGCCCGAAACCGGCCCCGGGGGAGGCGGGCGGTCGCGCGGACGATGTGCGAGTATTGTCCATGAGTCAACAGAAAGTGCACTTTTTGTTGTAACGGTTGTAGATGGGGGAAAAGTGAACTATCAAGGGCGAATGGCAGAGAAATCACCGGCGCCCAGCCGCACCCACCGCGTTTACGAGCAGATCCGGTCCCGGCTGCTGAACGGCGCGCTTCCGCCCGGTCAGAAGCTCGTCATTTCCGACCTGTGCGAGAATCTGGGGGCGAACCAGAGCGCGGTGCGCGAGGCGCTGGCGCGGGTCACCGCAGAAGGGCTGGTCACCGCCGAACCGCAGCGCGGCTTCCGCGTGAGCGAGATCGCGGCCGAGGACCTGCATCATCTGACGGATGTGCGCCTGTTGATCGAGGAGCCCTGCATCCGCTCCGCCATCGCGAACGCCACCATCGCCTGGGAAAAGGGGATCGTCGCGGCGCTGCACGGCCTGCTGCGGACGCCGCGCAACGACGATGACGGCAAGGTGACGCAGGAATGGGCGGACGCGCACCACGCCTTCCATCACGCGCTGGTCGCCACATGCGACAATCCCTGGCTGCTCCGGGTGCGCGACATGCTGCTGCTGCAGAGCGAGCGCTATCGCTGGCTCTCCATCTCCTCGCCGTCCAAGCGTTCGAATCTGGAGAAGGAATATAGCAAGCTGGCCGACGCCTTTCTGGCGCATGACGCCGATCTGGCGATCAAGCTGATGCGCGAACATTATCTGATGACGACGAAGATCGTGCTGGGCAAGGACCAGAAGCCTGCCCGGACCCGCAAGGCCTCCGCCAAGGTGACGGAAGGGGCGTAGGGGATTGCGGCCGGGCGCGCTTCCCGCCCTGCCGCCCCCGCGCATGACAGGAAGAGGAGAGGACCGTCCATGCCCGCTTATGTCGTCATGATCCGCGACCGGCTGAACGATGCCGGGGAGATGGCCGCCTATGCCGCGCTGGCGGTCAAGGCGCGGGGGGAAAAGCCGGCCCGGCGGCTCGCCTTCTATGGGGAGCATGATGCGGTGGAAGGGCCCGATCCCGACGGCGTCGCCATATTGGAGTTCGACGATCTGGATGCGGCGCGGGCCTGGTACCACTCGCCCGCTTATCAGGAAGCATTGCAGCATCGGCTTGCCGGTGCGGAATATCGCGTGATCCTGGTCGACGGCGCTCGCTGAAGCGCCGCAAGGCACGCCCGCCAAGAGGCGCGCCGGACAGGACTTATTGTGGGAGGATGCCGATGAAGGACAAGTCGCATATTTTCCGCGCGCTTTTCCCGGGGGGCTGGCAGGCGGTGCGGTCGCTGGAAAGCCTGCTCGCCGGCTATGGCGACATCATGCTGCTGCTGGGGGAGGAGGAACGGCCCCGGAAATGGCGGCGGCCGGGCGCGCGCCGCTGACGAAATCCCGCGCCCCCGGTTGGCCCACCCGGGCAGTCCCATCCATTCACCCGAGCGGATGCACAGCCGGACAGAATCCCATTGTCCGGAATCCGGCGCTCGGCTTGGGACGGGGACGGTTCGTTAACTATAAGGAGAATGGAGATGTCGCGGTCTTTCACGAAATTCGCGCCTCTGGCGGTGATTTTGGTGGGTTCGCTGGCGCTGGGGGGCTGTGCCACCAAGGGCTTCGTGCGGGAACAGGTCGCCGCCGTGAACCAGCGCGTCGATGCGCTCGACTCGCGCCTGCAGGCGACGGACGCCACCGCGAAATCGGCGCTGGCGGAGGCGCAGGCGGCATCCGGCCAGGCGCAGAACAATGGCCAGCGGCTGGACCAGATCAATGCCCGCGTCGACGGCATCGAGCAGCGCATGCAGGAAAATCAGCGCAAGCGGCCGCGCAACTGACGCCCGGAACGGGGCCGAATCCGGTGTTCCCGCGCCGGCGTCCGTCCTGGGCGCCGGCGCTTTCCTTCGAGTGCATTGAGCGATGATCCCACTGTTCCTGGCGCTGGCGGTGCTTGCGCCGGCCATTCCCGCGACGGAGGGCGTCCGGGCGGCGGAGCCGGCGAAACCGCAGGCGGACATGCCGCAGGAGGCGGGAGCGAAGCTGTCCGGGGAAGCGGCGCGCGTGGCCGACTGGATCGCCGCGTCCCGCGACAATGGCGCGCTGCCCTATATCATCGTCGACAAGAAGGCGGCGGTTCTCTCGCTCTATGACGCCAGCGGGAAATCGCTGGGTCATGCGCCGGTCCTGATCGGCGTGGCCGTCGGGGACGAGGCGAGCCCCGGCATCGGATCGAAGAATCTGGCGGAGATCGGCCCGGCGGAAAAGACGACGCCCGCCGGGCGCTTCCTGGCGAAATTCGGGCTGGCGGCGGGGCGGCAGAAGGTGCTGTGGGTCGATTATGCCACGTCGGTGGCGCTGCACCCCATTCCCAAGGGCGCGCCGAAAAGGGAACGCCGCCGCGAGCGGATGCTCTCGCCCACCGGCGACGACAATCGCATCACCTTCGGCTGCATCAACCTGCCCACCGCCTTTTACGGCAAGAACGTCAGCCCGCTGTTCCGGAAAAAGGGCGGCTATGTCTATGTGCTGCCCGACACCAAGCCGCTGGAAGCGGTTTTCCCCCGGTTGCGGGTGCAGGCGGCGATGAATGGCGGCGGGGGTTGAGCGTCCCGGTTTTCCGGCTTCATGGGCAGGCCCGACCCAAGGTCTAATTGTCCATTTGTCCGAAAGGTTCATCCTGTCCCTCAACTTTCAGACGAGTCCGGGAGAGGATGATGTTACAGCAGGCAATGGCGCGGTTCGCGGGGAAGACGCTGATCCGCGATAAATATGAGAATTTCATCGGCGGCCAGTGGGTGGTGCCGGTTCGCGGGGAATATTTCGACAATCTTTCGCCGGTGACGGGGCAGAGCGTGTGCAAGATCGCCCGTTCGACGGCCGAGGACATCGAGCTGGCGCTGGACGCCGCGCACAGGGCCAGGGAAGGCTGGGGCCAGCGTTCGGCGACGGAGCGGGCCAATATCCTCAATCGCATCGCGCAGCGGATGGAGGAGAATCTCGACCTGCTCGCCATGGCGGAGACGATCGACAACGGCAAGCCGATCCGCGAGACGACCGCCGCCGACATTCCGCTCGCCATCGACCATTTCCGCTATTTCGCGGCCTGCGTGCGGTCTCAGGAAGGCTCCATCGCGGAGATCGACCATGACACGGTGGCCTATCATTTCCATGAGCCGCTGGGCGTGGTGGGGCAGATCATCCCCTGGAACTTCCCGATCCTGATGGCGGCGTGGAAGCTGGCCCCGGCACTGGCGGCGGGCAATTGCGTGGTGCTGAAGCCCGCCGAGCAGACGCCGATGTCGATCATGGTGCTGATGGACCTGGTGGGCGACCTGATCCCCGAAGGCGTGCTGAACGTCGTCAACGGCTTTGGCGTGGAGGCGGGCAAGCCGCTCGCCACCAACAAGCGGATTTCGAAGATCGCCTTTACCGGGGAAACCACCACCGGGCGGCTGATCATGCAATATGCGAGCGAGAATCTGATCCCGGTGACGCTGGAACTGGGGGGCAAGTCGCCCAACATCTTCTTCGCCGACGTGATGGATGCGGACGACGATTATTTCGACAAATGCCTGGAAGGCTTTGCGATGTTCGCGCTCAATCAGGGCGAGGTCTGCACCTGCCCCAGCCGGGCGCTGGTGCAGGAGAGCATCTACGAAAAGTTCATCGAGCGCGCCGTCGCCCGCGTGCAGAAGATCGTGCAGGGCAGCCCGCTCGACCCCGCGACGATGATCGGGGCGCAGGCGTCGAACGACCAGTTGGAGAAGATCCTTTCCTATATCGACATCGGCCGGGACGAGGGCGCGAAGGTGCTGACCGGCGGCACGCGGGCGCATCTGGGCGGTGAGCTGGAGCAGGGCTATTATGTGACGCCGACCGTGCTGGAAGGGCATAATCGGATGCGCATCTTCCAGGAGGAGATTTTCGGCCCGGTGCTGTCGGTCACGACCTTCAAGGATGAGGCGGACGCGCTGCATATCGCCAATGACACGCTGTACGGGCTGGGCGCCGGGGTGTGGAGCCGGAACGGGAACACGGCCTATCGCATGGGGCGCAACATCCAGGCCGGGCGGGTCTGGACGAACTGCTACCATGCTTATCCGGCGCATGCGGCCTTTGGCGGGTACAAGCAGTCGGGCATCGGGCGCGAGACGCACAAGATGATGCTGGATCATTATCAGCAGACGAAGAACCTGCTGGTGAGCTATTCGACCAAGGCGCTGGGGTTCTTCTGAGGCGAGGGGCGGATCGCATGCCGAAGGCGGGTCCTTCCCCCTTCACGCCTTCGGTTCGGCGGGCGCCTCTCCCGGGCGTCCGCCTTTTTCTTCTTCCCCCTCCCGCAGGCGGGAG
>NZ_JAINEZ010000131.1:0-9840 GCF_019873065.1 Sphingobium sp. PNB | reverse complement strand
CGCCCTCCGCCCTTCACCGACACCCCAACAACCGATTCTCATCTTGATTGTCGCTACGCTCGCATCCTGTCAGTCGCCGCGCACGCGCCATCATTGCCGCCCTCCGCACCCCGATGTCCGCACTACAGGCGTTGGGGCAGGAGTTTGAGGCGGGGTGGCGGCGTATAGAGACGGCGCCGAAGGATGGGACAGAGGTTCTGGTCTATCGTTCTGACGCTGGCGTGATGCTCGCTCGCTACACCAGTGCTGCTGAGTTTCTGACAGACGCGGAACTTGCCGATTGGGATGAGGAATCAGCCCACAAAGAGGACTGGTTCTCGGCCGATTTCGTATGCGGCTATCGCATGGAAAACGAGTTGCTTCCCACCCACTGGCTCCCGCTCCCCTCTGCTCCCTCCGGGGAGGGCTGAGAGATGGCCGATAAGAAAGACCCACCGATCATTGAGCAGGAGTATCTTTACGGTCTCAAGGTCGTGGACATCGGAGATATTCGGGTAGCGCGTGGCCTGTCACGGCGCCCGCACTCTTCATGCGGCCATCGGGCTATGGCCTATGATCAGAATGAGCGGCGCATCTGGTGCAAAGACTGCGAAACCGATGTGGACCCGTTCGATGCTTTCCTGATCATCTGCCAGCATTTTCATAAGGCGTCTGACAGGCTTAAGCGCGAGCGCAAGGCGATTGAAGAAGCGCAGGGCCATAACATCATCCGCATAGCTGCAAAGCAGATGGATGAGCATTTCCGCCGCAAGAACATGGTGCCCGCCTGTCCTCATTGTCACGCGGGCATCTTCCCTGAGGACGTGCCGAAAATGGGAAGCGTAAATCGCAGATGGGAAGAGGCGAAGCGCGCCCGAAAGGCAAAGCCATGACCGATAAAGCACCCGTGACGGTCGAGCAGGGGGACCGCTTCCTGTTGGTTAAGCGCGGCCTGTACTATCGGCCCGGCAATCAGGGGTACACCGGCATCAAGGATCGCGCCGGCCGATACCCAGAGAGTGACGCCAGCCCGGAGGACGGTATCACCGCGATCCATGAGGACGACGCGCCGGAATATTCACAAGCCTGCTTTGCCGATCTTAAGGAGAAGCACATGCTTGGCAAGATCGCCGCGCTGGAAGAGGAGATAAAGCGGCTGAGGGAGGCGCTTACCCCGAGCGGATCGACCAAGGCCGCATATCACGGCGAGTTCGCATTCAATCTGCACCGCATCGATGATTGCGGCGACGAATATGTCGAGAAGGTCTACGTGCCTTGGGATACCGTCAAGCAGATCATGAAAGCGATCCTCGCCCGCACAGCACTTGAAGGGCGCGGATCATGAGCATGGTGGAGAAGCGAAAGCCCTACATCCGCATCCGGCCCATCGATGGCGCGGAACTGCGCTTCATGGTCGCCGCAGAAGGATGGGCAATGGTTCGCCGCAAAGGATGCGCGCCCTTTCTTGTCGCCGTGACCGAGTGGAACTCATGGGACGAGAAGGTCGCAGCACTGGATGGGGAGGGGTAGGGTGAACCCTGTAGCCGAGCGTTGCGGGACCAAGCAGGCAGTGCTGATATGCGGCCTGCCCAAACGGACCTTGCAAGAGAAAGCCGCCGCTGGCCTTATACCCGGTGCGCGGAAGACATTCGGGCGATGGACCTTCGACGTTTCCGCCCTTCGCAAATTGGGAGCAGTAGGATGCCGAAAGGTCTCTATATCCGAAACGGCATATACTGGGCGCGTTTCAAGGTCAAAGGCCACGAATACCGCGAGTCGCTACGAACTCGCTCTGAGCAGACGGCACTCAAACGCCTAGCCGCGCTCAAGAAGGCGGTAGAGGAACGGGTCTATTATGGCGCTGCCGATCCTATCTCTTGGCAGGCCGCCGTTGTCTCATGGCATGAACGCGGACCGCGAGCCATGAACCTCAAGCCACGCACGTTCGACCGATATGTCACCAGCCTTGCGCAGTTGCGCCCATGGCTGGACGACAAGGAGTTGCAGAGGATCGACGTCAAGCTGCTCAAGACCATCGTGACCGACCGGCAGCGCCTTGGCGTTACCAATGCGACGATCCGGCGCGACATGACCGCTATTTCATCTGTGCTGGCCCACTGCGCGGATATGCACTGGATCGAGGACAACCCGGCGCGCATGATCGATCGCAGCCGCTTCAAGGAGGCACGGACAAAGATCATCCTGCCACGCTCCGAATATCTGGAGGCCGTTTTTGCTGACCCGTCGCGGTTCATGGACATGGCGCGCTTCGCTCAGGAAACGGGAATGCGCGAGGATGAGATTGCCGGTCTGGAGCATGATCGGGTGGATCGTGGGCGCATGTCCGTGACAGTCGAGAACACCAAGGGCAATCGGGTGCGGGAGGTGCCGCTGACAAGGCGGGCGCTCGAAATCATCGACCAGCAACCGCGCCATATCCGCTATCGTTTCGTGTTCTGGTCTGGTGACGGGCACCGCTTCCGCAACGTGCCCAGCCGCTTCTATGCCAAAGTGTCGAGGGCGGCACAAAAAGCGGCACGCGAGAAACGAGAATTTCAGCGCTTTCGCTTCCACGATCTGCGCCACTTATATGCCGTGGATTACCTGAGAAAGCGGCGTGGATCGCTCTACGATCTCCAGCAGATTTTAGGCCACGCCAGCATTGTGACGACAGAGCGCTATCTGGATCACCTCACGACCGACGAGCGAAAAGCGGCTTTGTTCGGGGTGGCACAAAATGAGGCACAGGATCAGCGGTTTGCAGAAGAAAAAGGTGGCGGAAATGGCTGAAATCTGCCATAAAATCAGCAAGCGTTCGGAAAGTGTGAGCGAATTACAAAACCGCTGCACTACCGCTGTGCTAAGCCGGCCCATCCGTTTCGGACGGGGAGCGCCTTACTATCAGATGATGCCGAACGTCCAGCCCTCTGTTGCGGCGATTTTTTCGTCGAGCGGCGCCGGGTTCCACAGGCTGGGGCGGGGGGCCGCGCGGCGGAGCCAGGCGGCGGTCAGGATCGCGTCGGCGCCATGGTCGTCGGGGGGAAGGCCCATGTGCGGTTGTGATCCGACGGCGAATAGCGCGTCGTTCAGCGCGGGGAGGTCGCGCATCTTGGCCCTGCCCTTGGGGCGTCCGGCGGCGCGCGCGGCGATGCTGGTGTAAATTTCCACGATCAGCGAGCCGATCCTGGGCGGCGGGTCGAAGGGCCAGACGGGGACGTGCGGATGGACGTGGTGGAGCAGGCGCATCCCTGAAAAACTGGCCTTGGCGACCTGCGCCGCGCCGATGGCGTCATAGACAGTGGAGGGCTTGCCGCCGCCTTGCGCGTTGTAATGCGCCTCGCAGGCGCGGTTGTGCATATAGTCCGCCTTGATGCCGTCGGCCTTGCCGAAATAGAAATGCCGCCGGTGGGTGCGTTCGAGCAGGCTGGCGGCGCCCAGATCCTCGTCCGCGCAAATGCCGTCGACATAGGCCCAGAAGGCCGGGCCGGTGGCGGGCACGTCGTCGCCGGGCAGATAGCTCCGGCGCGCGACATAGGGCGGGGCGAAGCTGAAATCGAAGCCGAACAGGGTCGGGGCTTCGGCCGCGGTGCGGACAAGCCAGTCAGCGACGGCGCGGCGCGACCAGAGGCCGCCGCCGTCCGGATGCTGGAGCCGGGGCGCCGCATCGCCGGCTTCGCACAGGGCGACGGCTATGCCCTTGTGGCGCGATCCCTTTGCGCCGGACCAGTCGATGACCGCATAGCGGGCGAAGCGGGGGGTCATTTCGGGCGGCGTTCGGCCCTCAGGCGGTCCCAATAGGCCATGCGTTCGGCAATGCGCGCTTCGAAGCCGCGCTCGGTGGGGGCGTAGAAGCTTTGGGGCTGCATTTCCTCGGGCCAGTAATTGTCGCCGGAAAAGCCGTCCTGCGCGTCATGGTCGTACTGATAGCCCTTGCCATAGCCGATGGTCTTCATGAGCTTGGTCGGGGCGTTCAGGATGTTCTGCGGCGGCATGAGCGAGCCGGTCTCGCGGGCGGACCTCCAGGCGGATTTCATGGCGCTGTAGGCGGCGTTGGACTTGGGCGCGGTGGCGCAATAGAGGCAGGCCTGGACGATGGCGAGTTCGCCTTCGGGGGAGCCGAGAAAGTCGTAGCTATCCTTGGCGGCGAGGCACTGGACGACCGCCTGCGGGTCGGCAAGGCCGATGTCCTCCACGGCGAAGCGGACGAGGCGGCGCAGGACGTAGAGCGGCTCCTCGCCCGCGGTCAGCATGCGGGCGAGATAGTAGAGCGCGGCCTGCGGGTCGGAACCGCGCAGGCTTTTGTGGAGCGCGGAGATGAGGTTGTAATGACCCTCCCGGTCCTTGTCATAAACCGCGACGCGGCGGTGGAGCAGGGCGGAAAGGCCCGCCGGATCGAGCGGCTGCGGGACGTCGATGGAATAGAGGGTCTCCACCTGGTTCAGCAGGAAGCGTCCGTCGCCGTCTGCGCTGGCGAGCAGGGCTTCGCGGGCGTCGTCGTCGAGCGGCAGGGGGCGTTCCATCAGCGATTCGGCGCGTTCCAGCAGCTGTTCGAGGGCGGTTGCGTCGAGGCGGCGCAGGATCAGCACCTGCGCGCGGGAGAGGAGCGCGGCGTTGAGTTCGAAGCTGGGATTTTCGGTGGTCGCGCCGACCAGGGTGACGGTGCCATCCTCCACGAAGGGGAGGAAGCTGTCCTGCTGCGCGCGGTTGAAGCGGTGGATCTCATCCACGAAGAGCAGTGTCTTCTCGCCCCGCCGGGCATGGTCCCTTGCGGCGGCAAAGACCTTCTTGAGGTCGGCCACGCCGGAGAAGACGGCGGAGATCGGTTCGAAACGCATGCCGACGGCATCCGCCAGCAGGCGGGAGATGGTGGTCTTGCCCGTGCCCGGCGGGCCCCAGAGGATGATCGAGGAGAGCCGGCCGGCGGCGACCATGCGGCCGATCGCGCCATCCGGTCCGGTCAGATGATCCTGCCCGACAACGTCCGCCAGCGCGCGGGGGCGCAGCTTGTCGGCCAGCGGCGCTTCGGCTGGGACAGGGGGGAGATCGTCGGGGGCGAAAAGATCGGCCATCGCCTGTGATATAGGAAGGCTTTTGCGTTCAGGGAACAGGGCTCGACCGGACCAGCGCGCCATGTTCGCGCTGGCGGATGATGCGGATATAGGTGTCGACCAGCGCCTGGTTCACCTGATCCCAGCCATAATGTTCCGCCTGCGCCATGGCGGCCGCGCCGGCGGCGGAGCGGGTGGCGGGATCGGTGCAATAGACGGTCAGCGCGTCGGCAAAGGCGGTGATCGCGCCGGGGCGGATCAGGCGGCCGGTGACGCCGTCGGTGACAAGGCTCTCGCTGCCGGTGGCGCGGGCGGCGACGGTGGGCAGGCCGCAGGCCATCGCCTCCAGCGTGACGTTGCCGAAGGTTTCCGTGACGCTGGGGTTGAACAGCATGTCCATGCCCGCGACGGCGCGGCCGAGGTCCGCGCCCTTCTGGAATCCGGTGAAGACGGCGTTGGGCAGGCGGTTCGCGAACCATTCCCGGGCCGGCCCTTCGCCGACGATCAGCACCTTGTGCCGCACATTCTTCGCCGCCAGATGATCGATCGTGTCGGAAAAGACGTCGAGGCCCTTTTCCATCACCAGGCGGCCGATGAAGCCGATCACCGGTTCGTCGTCCGCGATGCCGAGCGACCGGCGCCACGCCATGTCGCGGCGGCCGGGATGGAAGATGTCCCGGTCTATGCCGCGGGTCCAGATGCCGACATCATAGCTCATCCGCTGTTCGCGCAGGAGCTGCGCCATCGATTCGGACGGGGCGACGATGGCGTCGCAGCGGCGGTAGAAGCGGCGGAGCAGCGATTCGATCACCGGCTCCAGAAAGGCGAGGCCGTAATAGCGCGGATAGGTTTCGAAGCGCGTGTGGACGGAGGCGACCGCCGGCAGCCCGTGGCGGCGCGCCCAGGCCACGGCGCGATGGCCGAGCGGATCGGGGCTGGACACATGGACGAGGTTCGGGCGGAAGGCCTTCAGGTCGCGGCGGACGGCGCCCGACATGCGGTAGGGAATCCGATATTCGCGGCGGCCGGGCACGGGCACCGACGGCGCGCTGACCAGATCGCCCGCCGGATCGAAGGCCGGGCTGTCCGTGGTGGGCGAATAGACGCGCACCGCCGCGCCCTGCCGCAGCAGATAGGCGACGAAGCGGTTGAGCGCCTGGTTCGCGCCATCGCGCACATAATTGTAATTGCCGCTGAAGAGCGCGACGCGAAGCCCCGTGACATCCATCCGCCGCCCTTAACGCAGGCAGGCGCAAAACCCAAGGGAACCAGGACGGCATTCGGGATTTTTGCCTTGCGGCAGCAATGATGGCCGGCCGGCGCGGTTGTTCCCCGAAGGAGAGAATGCTTGATGACCGGAAGCTTTCGCAAAGGAGCGAGGGTCAAGTGGAATTGGGGGCAGGGCGTCGGCCGCGGGAGAGTGGCCGAGCGGTTCGAGCAGCAGGTCGAGCGCCGGATCGAGGGCGCCGTCATCAGGCGGAACGGTTCCCGCCGCAATCCCGCCTATCTGGTGACCACCGATAGCGGGTGCGAAGTGCTGAAGCTGGGTTCGGAGCTGTCCCCCGCCTGAGTCCTTTGCCCTGCCGAGCGGCTTTTCCCCCGCCGAGCGTCCTTTTCCTGTCGAGCGGCCTTTTCCCGGCCATGGCTTCCATGGCAAGGGAGGGCATGACCCTTTGTTCCATGACCGTCGACGCGCTGCTGACCGGGATGCCCGTGCCCTTTCGCGACGGCGACTATAGCGCGATCGCGAAGAAGCCGGTGACGGGCGCGGTGCGGATCGGCTGGCTGGGCCTTGAAGGCGACGGGGTGGCCGACAAGGTGCATCATGGCGGGTGGGACAAGGCCATCCACCTCTATCCGCAGGACCATTATGGCTGGTGGCGCGAGCGCAAGCCCGGTCATCCCTTGCTGGAAGGGCCGGGCGCCTTTGGCGAGAATATCGCGTCGCGCGGGATGACCGAGGAGGAGATCTGCCTTGGCGACCGCTTTGCGCTGGGCAGCGCGGTGGTCGAGGTGAGCCATGGACGGCAGCCCTGCTGGAAGCTCGACCATCGTTTCGGCGCGCGCGACGTAATGGCGACCATCGTGAAGACGGCGCGATGCGGCATCTATTTTCGGGTCTTGCGGGAGGGGGAGGCGGAGGCCGGCACGCAGATGGAATTGCTGGAGCGGCCATGGCCCGAGTGGCCGGTCGCGCGGCTGTTCCGGCTGCTGATCGGGGGAGGGCACAAGGGCGAGCCGGACGCCGTGAGGGCGCTGGCGGACATGCCGGTGCTGGCCGAGGCGTGGCGGGACAGGGCGCGCAAGCTGGCCTGAAGGGCGGCGGGGTCGCGGTTGCCCCGATTAGCGCCCGATCAGCGCCCGATCAGTGGTTGCCCCGATTAGCGCCCGATTAGCGGAAGACCACCGTTTTGCCGCCATTTTGCAGGACCCGGCGGTCGGCCAGCCATGTGACGGCGCGGGCGAGCACCTGCGCCTCGATGTCGCGTCCGATGCGGATCATGTCCTCCGCCGTGGCGCGGTGGTCCACGCGCTCCACCGCCTGTTCGATGATCGGCCCTTCGTCGAGATCGGCGGTCACGAAATGCGCCGTGGCGCCGATCAGCTTCACGCCCCGCTCATGCGCGCGGTGATAGGGGCGCGCGCCCTTGAATCCGGGAAGGAAGCTGTGGTGGATGTTGACGCAGCGGCCGGCGAGTTTCTCCACCAGTTCCTCCGAGAGCACCTGCATGTAGCGGGCGAGGATCAGATATTCCGAGCGTGTCCGTTCGAACAGGCCGAGCAGCGCTTCCTCCTGCGCGGCCTTGTCGCCATTGGGCGGAAGCTCATGATAGGGGATGCCGTGCCATTCGGTGATCCGGCGCATGTCGGGATGGTTGGACACCACGCCCATGATGTCGACCGCCAGCGTGCCTGTCTGCCAGCGGTGCAGCAGGTCCGCCAGGCAGTGCGACCCCTTGGACACCGCGATCAGCATGCGCGGCTTTTCATCGGCGGCGGTCAACCGCCAGTCCATGGCGAAGCGGGCGCCGACATCGCCGAATTCGCCGCGCAGCCTGCCGGTGTCGCCCATGCGGCCGTCCGTCGCCTCGAACGCGACGCGCATGAAGAAGCGGCCTGCTTCCCGGTCGGCATATTGCTGGCTGTCGGTGATGAAGCCGCCGCGTTCCGCCAGGAACTGGCTGACGGCGGCGACGATGCCGACGCGGTCGGCGCAGGCCAGGGTCAGCACCCAGGATGGGACAACCGGATCAGTCAACGCGCATCTCCCCGCAAAAATCGGGAACCCGTTGCCTCAAGCCCGCGCGCCGATCAACCCGTTATGCGCGTCCTTCGCCCTGGGTGCTGGTCATCGCGAAGATGCCGGTCGCATTGCCGGTGTCGAAGGCCAGGTCCAGCCTGCCGGTTGCGGGATCGATGTCCCGGGTGATGAATTCGTAGAAGGAGCCCGGAACCCGGCGCAGTTCGTTGCCGGCGAAGAGCCGTTCCACCGTGTCGGCGCGCAGGGCGGTTTGCCGCACCCGCCCGGTGCGGGAGATTTCCAGCCGATCCTTGATCGGCCAGTCCTCCGCCTTCAGCCGTTCCGCCAGCGCGGCGACGTCCGCCACCCGGTCGGTGGCGTGGTTGAAGGCGTTTCCTTCCGTCGCGATCCAGCCCGCCTCATGGGATCGGGAGAGCAGCAGTTCATAATCCTCGACGCTCGGCGGCTGATGCTGCCGGTCGAAGGCGGCGACGATCACCGGCAGGGCGGCGGCCGCCTCCGCCGGCGTGACGGGCTGGCCGTCCGCGAATTTCGCGAGCACGGCCTGCGCCTCCCCCGTCAGCGGATCGCGGGATGTGCCGAACACTCGCGCCGCCGTTTCGGCGAATTCCGGGTCGAAGCGGTCGGCATGCAGTTCCGACAGGAAGAATTGGGGAATCGCTTCGGGCAGGTCGGCATGGCGATAGGCGCGGCCCGTCATCCGCAGCCGGTCGAGCGGATAGACCGCCGCCATCTCATAGCCCAGCGGCAGCAATATGCGGGTGAAGGCCTCCTCCCCGGGGGGCAAGCGTCCGGTCGCGCCTTCGGCCAGCCTCATGGTGCGCAGCGCGCCATGGTCGAACAGCACCTTGCCCCCATGCGCCAGCCGGTCCGCGACATAGGCCGCTCCGCTCGGCACCCGCCGCAGCAGGTCGTGGAACAGCGCCACGTTCATCGCCATGGCGAAGGCGGCGCGGGAGACATGGGGGCCGCCCTGTTCCGTCAGGCGGCGATCCAGATCGAGCGCCGCCAGCGCTGCACCCGCTGCTTCCGGGCCAAGAAGCCCCTCCACCAGCGCATGGATCACCGATTGATTTTCGATCGACATGGGACGCTCCGTGCTGATGTCCCATTATCGCATGGTTGAAATAAAATTCCAAGCTTTGGCAAGATTTACATCTTCTTCGGCATGCACTCCGCGCCGGCCGCCCTGATCGCGCCGCACAGCCGGGTCGCGTCCGCGCCGCTCGCCAGGGGACCGGCCTGCAGGCGGGTCACGCCGCCGCTGGTCGATATATAGGGCTGGTAGCCGGACAGGCCGCCGACCTTGGCGCTGAGCTGGGTCCAGAGCGTCCGGGCCCGCGCCTCCGCGCTGAAGGCGCCGATCTGCACGCGCCAGCCGCCGGCGGCCGGCTTGGGCAGGGCCGGCTTGGGCAGGGCAGGCTTGGGAAGGGCGGGCTTCGGGGCGGCGGGTCCGGCCTCCGGGGGTTTAGCGGCGGCTGTCCTTGCGGGCGCGGGTTTGGCCGCGGGTTCAGGCGCCTTGGGCCTGGGGGTGGAGGGCGGCAACTGCGC
>NZ_JAINEZ010000130.1:0-10001 GCF_019873065.1 Sphingobium sp. PNB | reverse complement strand
GAGTTCACATTCCGCTTCAACAGACGGTTCTACCCGTTCAACGCCTTCCGCTCGCTCCTCGGAATTGCGGGCGAGGTGAAAGCTCGACCTACGCCGAGCTATATTCCGGTGGCTGGGCGCACCCCACATGTAGTGGGTGTCTGCGTTAACCGGATAGGCACGCGTTATTGATCGAACATGCCGATCTTGCGGTCGTCGAGATTGCTTAGGCTGCATTTTCCGTCTTCTGACAAAAAGTTTTTAGTTGGGCAATTCGATGACGAGATTGTCGAGCGGGAACAGCTTGCAGGCGAGCGCATAACCCCCCGCCTCTTCCGCCTCGCTCACTTGTAGCCTGCTCATTTTACCGGTGCGATAATTTCCGCTGGTCACCTTCACCTTGCACACGCCGCACCCGCCGCCGCGGCAGCCGACGAAAATGTCATTCAGCCCCAAGCGCTCCATCGCGATCAGGACCCGTTCCTCCTTGGGGCATTCGAAGCGGCTGCCATCGACGATCTGGACTTGATGCTTGATCATCGTGGTCAGCTTGCCGCTTTCAAAGTATTGGTTTTGCGCGCGGCGAAGGTCACGCCCGCCACCGCGAAATTCGCATCCGGGATCTCGCGCAGGATCACGCGGATCGACTCGCGAGGCACGCCGAGCGACTGCTCCGCGGCATCGGTCAGCGCGAGGATGAACGCCTCCTTCTTCTCGGTCGTGCGGCCCTCGACCAAAGTGACTTCCATGATCGGCATTTATGCCTCCACCGTGATGCTGACCGATCCCAGGTTCTGGACGGTGTTGCGGATGGTCTGGCCGGCCTTGAGGGTCGGCGCCGCCGTGATGCCGCCGGCCATGACGATGTCGCCGGCGTTGATCGTCTCGCCCGCCTCGCCGATCAACCGCGCGGCGGCGACCAGCGAGCGCAACGGATGGCCGAGGATCGCGGCAGTCGAGCCGACCTCGACGACCTCGCCGTTGATTTCCAGGATCACGCCGAGGTTCGAGAGATCCTGCATCGGATCGCCCCAGCCGCCGACCACCAGGCCCGAAGACGAGGTGTTGTCGGCGACCACGTCGACCAACGCGAACTTGAAATTCTCGAAGCGGCTGTCGATCACTTCCATCGCTGGGGCGACGGCCTCGACGCAGGCGAGCGCCTGCGCCGCCGTGACCTTGCCCGCGAGCGGCGCCTTCATCAGAAAGGCGATCTCCGGCTCGATCCGCGGATGGACGAAGCGCGACAGCGACAGCGCCGCACCCTCCTCGAGCAGCATCGCGTCGGTGAGCCGCCCCCAGGCGACCTCGTCGACCCCGACCTGCTGCATCTTGGCGCGGCTGGTGAGGCCCATCTTGACGCCGATCCGCTTCTCGCCGCGCGCCAGGCGGCGCTCGACCGACAGCTTTTGGATCGCATAAGCGTCGGCGACGGTCAGCTTGTCATTGCTGTGGGTGATCTGAGGCGTGGCATGCGCTTCGTGCGCGGCACGGTCGAGAATCTCGGCATATTCAGCAAGCGAAGTCACGCGGCCATTTCCCCCTTGGGCTCGGTCTCACCCTTGCGCGCGCTCAGGATATCGAGAGCGACGTCGACGATCATGTCTTCCTGTCCGCCGACCATCCGGCGCCGGCCAAGTTCGACCAGGATTTCGCGTGTGTCGAGTCCGTATTGTTCGGCGGCCTTTTCGGCGTGGCGCAGGAACGACGAATAGACGCCCGCATAACCCAGGCTCAGGGTCTCGCGGTCGACGCGGACTGGGCGATCCTGAAGCGGCCGGACCAGATCCTCGGCGGCGTCCATCAGCGCCATCACATCGCAGCCGTGCTTCCAGCCCTTGCGGTCGATCGCGGCGATGAACACCTCGAGCGGCGCATTGCCGGCGCCCGCGCCCATGCCAGCGAGGCTGGCGTCGATGCGGATCGCACCTTCCTGCGCTGCAACGATCGAGTTGGCGACGCCGAGCGAGAGATTGTGGTGGGCGTGCATGCCGCGCTGCGTCTCGGGCTTGAGCACCCGGTCATAGGCCTGCAGGCGGGCGCGGACGCCGTCCATGTCGAGCGCACCGCCGCTGTCGGTCACATAGACGCAATGCGCGCCATAGCTTTCCATCAGCAACGCCTGCTGGGCGAGCGCCTCGGGCTCGAGCATGTGGCTCATCATCAGGAAGCCCGACACGTCCATGCCGAGATCGCGCGCGATGCCGATATGCTGCTTGCCGACGTCGGCTTCGGTGCAGTGCGTCGCGACGCGCACCGAGCGCACGCCGAGCGCATAAGCGCGCTTGAGCTCCTCGACGGTGCCGATTCCGGGCACGAGCAAGGTGGTCAGCACCGCCTTCTCGATCACGTCGGCGGCGGCCTCGATCCATTCCCAATCGGTGTGCGCGCCGAAGCCATAGTTGAACGAGCTGCCGTTGAGCCCGTCGCCATGCGACACTTCGATCGCGTCGACACCGGCATCGTCGAGCGCCTTGGCGATCGTGCGGACACTTTCGGTGCCATAATTGTGCAGGATCGCGTGCATGCCGTCACGCAAGGTCACGTCCTGGATGTAGAGCTTGGTCTGGGTGGGATAGAGCGTCATGCTGCAGCCTTCCGATTGAGCATGCGGGCCGCCAGCATCTCGCCGGCGGCCTTGGCGGCCGCGGTCATGATGTCGAGATTGCCCGCATATTTGGGGAGATAGTCGCCCGCTCCTTCGACCTCGAGGAAGACGCTCGTCTTGAGCCCCGCGAACTCGCCATAACCGGGGATCTTGACCGGGTTGTTCGATCCGAAGCGCTCGAACTGGACCTCCTGCTTGAGGCGGTAGCCGGGAACGTAGGATTGCACCGTCGCGATCATGTCGAGGATCGACTGGCGGATCTTGTCCTCGTCGACCTGGTCGGTCAGCGTGAAGATCGTGTCGCGCATGATCATCGGCGGCTCGGCCGGGTTGAGGATGATGATCGCCCGGCCCTTTTCGGCGCCGCCGACCACTTCGATGCCCTTGGCGGTGGTGCGGGTGAACTCGTCGATGTTGGCGCGCGTGCCCGGACCGGCCGAGCGCGACGAGACCGACGCGACGATCTCGGCATAATGGACCTTGGTGACGCGCGCGACTGCGGCGACGATCGGGATCGTCGCCTGGCCGCCGCAGGTCACCATGTTGACGTTGACCGCATCGAGGTTCGAATCGGCATTGACCGGCGGCACGGTGAACGGCCCGAGCGCCGCGGGAGTGAGATCGACGATCTGCTTGCCGTCGGCGCGCAGGATCTCGTCATGGACCTTGTGGGCGTAAGCCGAGGTCGCGTCGAACACGACGCCGATCTCGGGATAGGAACCCATCTTCTTGAGGCCCTCGATCCCGTCATGGGTGGTCGCGACGCCGCGCTCGCGCGCCATCGCCAGGCCTTCCGACTTCTCGTCGATGCCGACCACGACGGCGAGCTCGAGGCTGTCGGAGCCCTTGAGGATCTTGATCATCAGGTCCGTGCCGATGTTGCCGGAACCGATGATCGCGCATTTGATCTTCGACATTCGTAAATCTCCCAAAGCGCCTTCAGGCGCCCGCTTCGAAAAAGGCTTTGACGGTGCCGACACCGTTGATCCGCGCCTCGACCACGTCGCCGGCCGCGACGCCGGCCATCGGGCCGAGCGCGCCGCTGAGGATCACGTCGCCCGCCTTGAGCGGCCGGCCGGCCTTCGCCATCACCTGCGCAAGCCACAAGGCCGCGCTGATCGGGCTGCCGAGGCAGGCGACGCCCGCACCGACCGAGATCGGATCGCCGCGGCGCTCCATCACCATCCCGCAGGTGCGCAGGTCGAGCCCGTCAAGCTTCTTGGGAACGGCCCCCAGAGTGTACACCCCGCTCGACGCATTGTCGGCGATCGTGTCCCAGATCTTGATATCCCAATTGGCGATGCGGCTGTCGACGATCTCGATCGCCGGCACGACATATTCGATCGCGCGCAGCATTTCGGCGGTGGTCACGTCGGGATCGTCGAGGTCGCGCCCGATCACCAAAGCGATCTCCGCCTCGACCTTGGGCTGCACCACGCGCGTCAGCAGGATCGGCTGGCCTTCGGGCACGTCCATGTCCGCATAGAGCATGCCGTAGTCGGGCTGGTTGACGCCGAGCTGCTTCTGCACCGACTTCGACGTGAGCCCGGTCTTGCGGCCCACCAGCCGGCGGCCGTTGGCAAGATAGTGCGTCGTATTGGCGTCCTGCACCGCATAAGCGGCCTCGACGCCGCCGGCCGAGATCAGATCCCGGATCGGCGGGCCAGGATTCATCGTCTCGGCGGCGTGCCTCAACTGGGCCGCGGCCTTGTCGATGTTGCTTCTATCGAATGTGACTTCCTGATCAGCCATGGCGCTCACAACTTCACGCAGATGTTTTCGATCTCGGTGTAGAATTCGAGGCTGTGCACCCCGCCTTCACGGCCGATGCCGGATTGCCCGGCGCCGCCGAAGGCGGTGCGCAGGTCACGCAGGAACCAGCAGTTCACCCAGCAGATGCCGACCTCCATCTCGGCCGACACGCGATGGGCGCGGGAAAGATCCTGCGTCCAGATCGTCGCGCTGAGCCCGTAGGGCGTGTCGTTGGCCATCGCAATGGCTTCTTCCTCGGTGTCGAATGGAATGACGCCGCAGCACGGGCCGAATACTTCCTCGCGCATAACCGTGGAATCGGGAGCAAGGCCGGTCCAGATCGTCGGCTCGACGTAGAAACCGCCGTCAACGTTCTTCGGAACGCCGCCGCCGGTCACGACGGTCGCGCCTTCGTCGACCGCGCGCTGGTAATAGCCGAGCACCTTCGAGCGATGCTCGTCGCTGATCAGCGGGCCCATATATTGGGGATGCTTCGGATCGCCGGGCTCGAACGCCTGCGCCGCCGCGGCAAGCCGCTCGACGAACTTGTCGAAGATCGACCGCTCGACGAAGATGCGCTCGGTCCCGAGGCACACCTGGCCGGTGTTGAGGAAGGTGGCGCGAGCAACACCCTCGATCGCCTTGTCGATGTCGCAATCGGCGAACACGATCGCCGGGTTCTTGCCGCCGAGCTCGAACGAAATGTCGCGCAGGCCAACCGCGGCCTGCTTCATGATCGCCGTGCCGGTGCCGGTCTCGCCGGTGAAGGTGATCGCATCGACGTCCTTGTGGCTGGTCAGGAACTCACCGGCCGAATCCGGGCCGAAGCCGTGGACGACGTTGAACACGCCCTTTGGCATGCCGACCGCGTCCATCACCTCGCCGAGCAGCGCCGCGGTGCGCGGCGTTTCCTCGGACGGCTTGACGACGACGGTGTTGCCGCACGCGAGCGCGGGGCCGACCTTCCAGGTCATCAGCAGCAACGGGAAGTTCCACGGGCAGACCACCGCAACCACGCCCTTGGGCTTGCGCACCGCATAGTTCAGCGCCTTCGACCCGTCGGGAGTCGGGGTCATGAACGATTCGGTGGGGGTCGTCGAGACGACGTCCGCGAACATGCGGAAATTGGCGGCGCCGCGCGGAATGTCGATGTGCGAGGCGATCGAGATCGGCTTGCCGGTGTCGGCGACCTCGGCCGCGAGGAAATCGTCGAAGCGGCGCTCGATCTCGTCGGCGACCTTGATGATCAGCTTGACTCGCTCGGGAATCGTCATCTTGCCCCACGGGCCCTTCAATGCGCGCTTGGCGGCCTGAACGGCAGCGTCGACGTCCTCCCTGCTCGCCTCATAGACGCGGCCGATCTCCTTGCCGGTCGCCGGGTCGATGTTGACGAAGCTCTTGCCTTCGCTGCCCTTGCGATAGGCGCCGTCGATATAATTCAAAACTTCCGCCGTCACCGTCGGCAAGGGCTCGTCGCCTCGCGCCATCTTCTTTCTCCGTTAATTCGAAACTTCAGTCGAACCGTTTGGCGCCGATCGCGGCAAGGCCGGCATTGGCATAAGCCGTGTCCATCGCCTCGCTGCCGCCCGATACGCCGATGCCGCCGACGATCTCGCCGTCGACGACGATCGGGAGTCCTCCGCCGAACATCACCATGTTCCTGCGCCGCGTGATGCCGTCGCGAAGTGCGTCGCTGCCCGAAACGATGCCCGGGATGTCCGCGGTCGGCATCTTGAAGCTCGCGGCCGTATACGCCTTGTCCCGAGCGATGTCGCTCGAATGAAACGGCGCGCCCGTGGCCCGCACGAAGGCGACAAGCTCGCCTGCTGCGTCGACCACGGCCGCCACCACCGCACAACCTTCGTCGGCGCCGGCCCGGAGGGCGGCGCCGACGGCGGCATGAGCGGCCTCAGGACTGATCGTCTTGACCAGCCTGATACGCTCGATCGGTTCACTCATGTATTGACGGTCATGAAGCGATCGTTGAGCTGCCGCTCATAGTAGAAGATCGCCTTGCCGGCCTCGTCCGCGCTCCACACGCGGCGGGGGTTGTCCGGATAATAATCATAGCCGCCGGAGAACGTCTCGTTGCGGTTGCCCGACGGATCGAAGAAGTAGATCGTCTGGCCGCGGGTGATGCCGTGGCGCGTCGGCCCGATATCGAGCGAGATGTCGTAGCGCGTGATGATGTCCGCGGCATGACCGACGTCGTTCCAGGATTCGAGGCGGAACGACGTGTGGTGCAGCTTGCCGTCCTCGGGGAAGCCGATGAAGGCGATGTCATGCGCCTTGTTGCTGCAGCTCATGAAGACCGCGAGCTCGGTGCCGTTGCTCTCGTCGACCACCGTCTCCGAGACTTCGAAGTCGAGCGCCTCGACGAAGATCTTGGTCGACCCGACGATGTCGGTGCCGTTGAGCGCGCAATGGTCGAAACGCTGCACGCGCATACCGCGCGGCTCGCGATGCCACACATCCGGATTCTTGGTCATCGGCGCCGTGTCCGAAATCTCCATGTCCGCATAGAGATCGAAGACATGCTTGGTCGGCGTCGTGAAACGGATCTTGCGGCCCACGCCCGGATCGGCACCAGCCGGGATCTCCTCGGTGCGAACCCCCATCGCATCGATCCGCTTCTTGAACACGTCGAGATCGCGGTCGCTCGCGACCTTGAAGCCGATCACGTCGAGACCGGGTGTGTCCGCCTCGCGCAGGATGATGCTGTGCCGATCGAATTCGTCGAAGCCGCGGAAGAAGGCGCGGTCGCCTTCGGTCTCGCCAACCTGATCGAGGCCGACGCGGTCACGATAGTGAGGGATCGCCTGCTCCATATCGAGGACCCGCATCTGGACGTATCCGGGCCTTAAGACTCCTGTGACAGCCATGTTCAACTCTCCTAATTTGCTAGCTCGTTCTAGCCGTTGAGGCCCTGTTTTACAAATTCGGTGACGAGGCGATTGAAGCTCGCCGCCCGCTCGATCTGCACCCAATGCCCGCAATTGCCGAAGGCATGCAGATCGGAATTCTTGATCAATTTCACAAGTCTTTCAGAAACTTCGAGCGGAATCACCTGGTCGAGCTTGCCGTGAAGGATCAGCACCTCGTGCGGGATCGCCGCGACATCCTCCTCGTTGCTGCACAGCATCTTGAGGTGGTTCTGGCGCGGTTTCGGGCCGAACGTGGCCGAATAGGGTTCGGCCGCGCCGGGACGCTTGCTGGCCTCGTAGCGAGACTCGATCAGCGACTCGGTGATGCGGCTCGGGTCGGTCGAGAGATAGGCGATCGTCTTGCGCATCATCTCCATCGAAGGCTCGTAGCCCCAGACGTAATCGAGGGCCTCGGTGATCGGGAACTCGACGCCGGCCGCGCCCATCAACACCGCGCGGTCAACGCGGTCGGGATGCGCGATCATGAACGCGATAGCCAGCGCGCCGCCGAAGCTGTTGCCGACCAGCGACGCCTTCTCGATGCCCATCGCATCGAGGAAGCCGGCGAGATGGTCGACCCAGATCTGCCGGTCCTTGATGCCGCCTGCCGGGGCGTCGGTGTAGCCGAAGCCGATCATGTCGGGTGCGTAGACGTGGAAGTCCTTGGCCAACTCGGGCAGGTTGGCGCGCCAGTTCGCCCACGCCGTCACACCGGGACCCGAGCCGTGGATCAGGAGCAGCGGCGGCCCCTCGCCCTGCTCATGATAATTGGTACGAACGCCGTTCACCGAGACGGTCTTGCCGATCTCGGGGATCGTAGCTTGTTTTTCCATTACTGCGTCCGACATGGAGATGACAGGAATTGACCTACAAGGGCGCGCCACCAGGAGGTCGTCTCACGGAATTCGCCGGAAAGGACCGGCTGTGCGCTCTTGTTTTAGTTGCACATAGAGGAACTCCTTACAAGGCGAATCTCGCCGTTCAGGCCCTCGAACACGTCGATAATCAGCGCTTGCGTGCTTCGCAAGCGCCGAGCCTGAAGCCGCGTTTCGACATTTTTCCCGATCTGGCTGATCTACGCTGTCGTTCAACCACTCCAAAAGCGGTTCGGGCCGGGGCGTTATCAGGCGAATCCCGTCGGTTCACACCAGCATCTTGCGGCTGTCGCAGAAGATCGCCGCGATCGGCAGGCCGCGGTCGACATTCTCGCGCGCGATGATCTTGTAGACGCACTCCTGGGTGAACAGCTCGGGCCATTCCTCCAGACGGTCCTCGTCGATCAGCTCGGCATGGCGCGCCACCAGTCCTCAACCTCCTGGTGAAGATCGCGCGCCCCAGCTTCCTCGAACCCCGTCCGTGCCCCCATCTCAGCTCCCATTTCAGGCGCCCGCTTCGGGCGATGCCAGCCGGATCGCGATCCAGCCGTCGTCGACCTCGACACTATAGGTCTTGAGCGGGATCTGGCACGGGAACACCGTCGCCGCCCCGCTCGCAATGTCGAACGCGCCGCCATGGAACGGGCATTCGATCGTGCCGCCGTCCTGATAGCCGTCGGTCAGCATCGCATTGCCGTGCGTGCAGATGTTGTCGGTCACATAATAAGTGCCCCCGACATCATAGACCGCAAACGGCGGCAGCCCGGCGACATGCGCCGCCACCGGCTCGCCCTCCTTCACCTCATCCACTCGGCACAGGCGAATCAGCTCGCTCATATCATCCTTCTCGCAATCGTCGCTGGGACGCCGGGATCATCAAGACCCCGGCGTCCATCGCCCAAGACTTCAAACGCTCGGTTAGAGCTCGATGTCCATCCCGTAGCCGGCGGCCTCGTTGCCGTGGCCGAAAATGTCGCGGCTGTAATATTCCTGCTGGTTGTCCGCCTTCTTGGCACCCCAGCCCAGCTCCCACAGCCAGCCCGACGGGTTGGCAGTAGAAGGTCAAAGCCTCGTCGGTCGAATGCTTGCCCAGCTGCAGCGCAACGTCGATCTTGCGCTGGCGGATGATGTCGTGCGCCACCCCCAGATCGTCGAGATCGGTATATTCGAGCATCTTGATCCGCTTCTTCATCGGCCCAAGCGCCGAACGCCACCGAATGTTGGCGCCCGTTGACGTGCATGAAATAAGGCTGCGCCACCATGCCGCCGGGAAGCGGAAGCTTGTACTCGACCGAGCCGGTGAGGCCGAGCATCTCGTAGAAGCGCACCGCGGCAGGAATGTCGTCCTGGCGCAAGATTCAGTGGCCGATGCCTTCCTTGGCGGTCATGAACTTGCCGAACATCGGCCGCCCCGGGTGGAACGCACGCCAGTTGTCGACCAGCGGACCATAGAAGATCTCGGTCGGGTTGCCGCCCGGATCGACCGTCTTGGCCAGGCCCAGAACACGCCGCTCGGCGCATTCCTCCTACGACGCCACGCGAATGTCGAGGTTGTTGAGCCGCAGCTTCTCGACCAGCTCGTTGAACTCGGACGGACCCGCAACCGCCAGCCGATATAGGCCAGGTCGTCGCCGCCATCGATGTGCAGCGTGAGGCGGTGATGCCACTTGTCCATCCGCAGATAAATGCGGTCGCCCTCACCCTCGTCGACGATCTCCATGCCGACGATCGACGCCGCATAATCCTTCCACGCCTCAACGTCGATATGGACAGACCGATATAACCCAGCTCGGTCACTTGCGACATCGCGCTCATCCTCTCTCTTGTCTCTACTTCAAGCCCGGCACCCCAGCCCGGTCCCGC
>NZ_JAINEZ010000129.1:0-10826 GCF_019873065.1 Sphingobium sp. PNB | reverse complement strand
GTTGCGGCTGGTGCCATGGAAGGCGCCGACGCCAGAGGCCTATCGCGCGCTGTTCCGGCGCGTGGGGGAGCCGTGGCTCTGGTTCTCCCGCCTGGTGATGGACGACGCCGCGCTGAGCGCGATCATTCACGATCCCGCGGTCGAGGTCTATGCCGTCACCGATCCCCGGGGCGTGGAGGTGGGGCTGCTGGAACTCGACTTCCGTTCATTGCCCGATTGTGAGCTGGCCTTTTTCGGACTGATCCCGGAACTGACCGGCAAGGGTCTGGGCCGATGGCTGATGGCGCAGGCCAAGGCGCTGGCCTGGCGCAGGGAAGTCACGCGCTTCTGGGTGCATAGCTGCACGCTCGACAGCCCCGCGGCGCTGGGATTTTACCGCAAGGCGGGCTTCGTGCCCTACAGGCGTGAAGTGGAAATCTTCGCCGATCCGCGACTTGCGGGGCTTTTGTCGCCCGACGCCGCGCCGCATGTGCCGGTGCTGGGTCAGCTGCCCTCCGCCTGACGATAGAGCCGCGCCAGCATCACCAGCATATAGACCTGCACCACCGTCGACACGACAGCGGCAGCCACGCCGCCGATCAGCCGCCCGCCCGTCGGACCGCCGATCAACGTCCCGATCAGGCCGAACACCGCCTGCGCCGCGCCGCCGACAATGGCGGACAACAGCGTCAGCGCCACGATAAAGCCGAACAACCGCCAGAAATGCCCCCTGGTCAGCGCCCAGCCATGGCGCAGCGACGCCATGACGCCCGCCGTCCCGTCGATCACCACGGGATTGAGCAACAGCAGCCGCACGCTCGCGAAGATGGTGACGGCCACCACTCCCGCGCCGAGCAGCAGCGCCAGCGTCGCGCCGAGAGGCTTGGCGATGAGCGACAGGATCGTCACCGCCAGGGTGGCGGCGATCACCGCGCCGGCCAGGAAACCGGCGACCACCAGCGCCACGCCCAGCAGCACCGGAAGCCGCGCAAAGCTCAGCCGCAGCGCCTCTCCCACGCTGATGCCCGGGCGCAGGGCGAGCGCCAACAGGGTCAACGATCCGAACCCGATGATGATCATCGCCAGCATCATCGCCAGCCAGAAGCTGCCCGGCACCTGCGGCATGGTGGTTTCCGACAGGTTCCATTTGGCGAGTTCCGGCGGCGTCATCTCCTGCAGGATGAGGCCCGGCAGGGCGACGAACAGCAGGGCGACGGGAAACAGCAGGCTGCTTTCGCGCGCGACGAAGGCGACCGCCTCCTCCCACGCCTTGCCAATGGACATTGTCGCCATATCTCTACGCCCTGTTCTCTACCCGATGCTCTGAAAATCGCGGAGGAGACTTGATCGCTCGCTCTGCCCAAGTCAAGGAAGCGCCATGTCCTCGCCATCCCCAGCCCAAGCCCCTGCCGCCCCCAGCGTGGAATGGCGCGTGGAAAGCGCGCCCGTCGACTACCCCCGGGCGCTGGCCGAGATGGAGGGCCGGGCCGCCGCGATCTTCGAGGGGCAGGCCGCAGAGCGGGTCTGGCTGCTCGAACATCCGCCGCTTTACACGGCCGGAACCAGCGCCGATCCGGCCGAACTGCTCGACCCGCGCTTTCCGGTGCACGATGCGGGGCGCGGCGGACGCTATACCTATCATGGGCCGGGCCAGCGCATAAGCTATCTCAACATCGACCTGCGCAATCGGGGCAAGGACGTGCGCAATTTCGTCCATCACCTGGAGGGATGGATGATCGATGCGCTAGCCGATTTCGGCATAGCGGCCCGGCGCGCGGAGGGAAGGATCGGCATCTGGACCGACGATGCCCAGGGGCGGGAGGCGAAGATCGGCGCCCTCGGCATCCGGGTGCGGCGCTGGATCACGCTTCATGGCTTTTCGATCAATGTCGATCCCGACCTGTCCCATTTCGGAGGCATCGTGCCGTGCGGCCTGGCCGAATATCCTGTGACGAGCATGGCCGCGCTGGGCGTGAAGGCATCGATGACCGAGCTGGACTCGGCGCTTGCCCGACATTTCCCGGCCTTTCTCGGCCGCCTGCGCCGGTGCCCGGCGGCAGATGGAGCGGGGGTTGAGCAATGCGGGACGGGCCGCTAGGGTCGCGGCTTTCGCCAGGTGGGGGGCTGCCGGGCATGCTGCAACGCTTTAGGAGACCCGGATGCGTCCTGACGTCAAGACGACAATGGCAATATTGGTTTCGGCCGGCTGCATGGCGCTGGCCGGATGCGGCAGCAAGAAGGAAAGCGGCACCGCCGTCCCGATGAACAATCTGGAAGTGGTCGACGGCACCGCCACCGACGCCATGACCGATCTGGACGGGGTGCAGAGCGAGGGCGTGGCCGTCGCGCTTCCCGCCAACCGCAGCGACAATGCGACCGCTCCGGCGGCGGCGAAGAATGAGAGCGAGGGCAAGCCCGCGGCCGATACCGAAGTGCTGTCGGATCAATAGGCTGGCGTCCGCGTTCAGGCATGATACAGACGGGCGGGAGATAGTTCGCAGCGCTCGTTACAAAGAGGGATTTCAATGACATTGCGTTATGTGGGCCGTTCCATTGGGCACCGATCCCTTGGACGCCGGGTCGTGCTGGGGCTGGCCATGACGGCGGCGGCGCTGATGGCGCAGCCGGCCGCCGCGCAATTCTTCTGGTCGCCGCCCGATTTCTCGACCCCGCCCCTGACCGACGCCGAAGCCACGACCGCGCTGGGCCTGCCGGGCGCGACCGCGGCGGAGGTCAAGGCCGGGCTGGTGTGGAACCTGCGCGCGGCGTTGAACGTCGCGGCCCTGCAATGCCAGTTTGAGCCGACCCTGCTGTCGATCAGCAATTACAACGCCATGATCGCCCATCATGACGCCGAACTGGACGCCGCGCAGACGACGCTGCTCGGCTATTTCCAGCGGACGGTCGGCAAGGGCAAGCCCGGCCAGATGGCATCGGACCAATATGGCACGCGCATCTATTCCGGCTATTCGACGGTGCAGGCGCAACGCGGCTTCTGCCAGGCGGCGGCGCTGGTCGGACGGCAGGCGATCTTTGCCCAGCGGGGCACGCTGAACGATGTGGCGCGCAACGGACTGGGGTCGATCAAGAAGTCGCTGGTCCTGGCGGGCGAGCAATTTTACGGCGATCCGGGACGCAGCTATTCGCTGACCCTGCCGTCCTTCGACCCCAAATGCTGGAAGAAGGGCAAGATGCTGCCCGCGTGCCAGTTCGCATGGAATCAGAAGATCGGCGTCCAGCCTTAGGCAACGGCGCCAATCCACGACATTCCTCCTCCCGCAAGCGGAAGGAGGCAAGGGGGTGGGCCGGCGCGACGTCAGCGACAGTTTTCAGCGACCAGAGCGGTTTTCATCGCTCCAGGATGGAAGCTTCCCCTGAGGCAGGCCACGGCCCTCAGCGCAATCCCAGATATTTGTGCGACTGGAGGCTGAGCCGCCAGCGGGGCCGCCCCATCACCAGATCCACCGCCGCCCGCGCGTTTTCCGCTGCCTTCGGATCGTCCAGCGGCTGCACCAGCCAATGATCGAAGGCCCAGCGCTCCATATCCTCGACATCCGCCAGGCTGTGCCCCCGCCCCGGCTGCGGCCAGACCAGCTTCAGCTCATTGCCGCTGCGCTGGACCACCTCGCTGCCCGCCTTGGGGCTGATGCAGACCCAGTCCAGCCCCGGATGCGCGGGTAAGGTGCCGTTGCTCTCGATCGCAATGGCAAAGCCGCGCGCATGGAGCGCATCGACCAGCGCATCGTCCACCTGGAGCATCGGTTCCCCGCCGGTCAGCACGATATACCGCCCCTCCCGCCCCTCGCCCCAAAAGGCGAGCGCGGCCTCGGCCAGACCGTCCGCATCCGCGAACCTGCCCCCGCCATCGCCGTCGGTGCCGACGAAATCGGTGTCGCAAAAGCGGCAGACGGCGCTTGCCCTGTCCTGCTCCCGCCCGGTCCAGAGGTTGCAACCGGCAAAGCGCAGGAAGACCGCCCGGCGACCGGCATGGACGCCCTCGCCCTGAAGGGTCAGGAACATTTCCTTGACGGCGTAGCTCATGGCGTCAGGGCTTCACCGCATAGTCGGTGGGATCGGGCAGGCCGGCCTCCACGAAACCCTTGGACCGCAGGCGGCAACTGTCGCACAGGCCGCAATGCCTGCCGTCCGGCGTCGGATCGTAGCAGGACCAGCTCAGCCCTGTATCCAGCCCCAGCCGATAGGCTTCGCGCACGATGTCCGCCTTGCTCATATGCTGGAGCGGGGCATTGATCCGGACCGGATTCCCCTCCACCCCTGCCTTGGTGGCGAGCGCGGCCATCTTCTGAAAGGCGTCGATGAACTCCGGCCGGCAATCGGGATAGCCCGAATAATCGAGCGCATTGACGCCGATGAACACGTCGTTCGCGCCCGCCACCTCGGCCAGGCCCAGGGTCAGCGACAGGAATATGGTGTTGCGCGCGGGCACATAGGTGACGGGAATGCCGGTCCCGACGCCGCCCTTGGGCACGGCAATGTCCGCGGTGAGCGCAGACCCGCCAAAGGCCGTCAGGTCCAGCGGCAGCACGATATGCGAGATCGCGTTCAGCGCCGACGCGACTCGACCCGCCGCCTGCAATTCCAGCCGGTGGCGCTGATTATAGTCGATCGACAGGGCGAACAGGCGATAACCGGCCTCGCGCGCCAGCCCGCCCGCCACCATGGAGTCGAGCCCGCCCGACAGCAGGACGACAGCGAATTTTCCATTATGGGCAACCATGAGCGCCGCGCTACGCCTCCCGACGCGTCAGCGCAAGCCGGTCGCGCCTAATGGCAGGCGCCGAGCCAGCGGCCCTCCAGCGCGAAGGCGAAGGGCGCGCCGTCGGCAATGCCCTGCGACTGGATCTGCACCAGCCGGGACGTTTCGACGCGCAGGTCCGTCCGCCCATTGCCCGCCGCGCCGCATTCATAGGTGACGACCAGCCGATTGGCGACATCGCTGACGGTGAAGCTCTTGCAGGCATGGCCAGCGTGGCGGCTTTGCAGAAGCTGGCTGAGGCTGGAGACGCAGAGCTTGCGCGCGGCGCCATCCTCGCCCCGCCCGCGCAATTCCCATTCACCCGTCTCCAGTCCCTTGGGCAGGCGTGACGCGGGCGCCGCCGCCTGCACGGCAGAAACCGCCATCATCATCGCCGCCGCGCCAAGGGCGCGCCGCTTTGCCACCATTCCGATCCCCCTGTCGATCGTTACTGATCCAGATCAGCCTTGCGCGTCAATTGCGGCAATTTGATAGCAAGAAGGAGCGCGCCCGCTCATTCCTCCGCGAAGCTGGCGAGCGCGACCGGGAAAAGACGCGAGCAGAAGGCGCAATCCACGCCGATAATGCCCTGATCATCCGCCATGTCCGCCCGCTCCGCCGCCGGAAAGCGGCCGATGACGCTGCGGATATGATCGAGGTCGCAACGGCACCCCTTGCTGAGCGCCGTGGGATCGGTGACGCGCACCTCCTCCTCTTCGTGGAACAGCCGCCAGACGATGTCGGACAGCGGCAGCGCGTTGTCGGTCAGTTCCGCGTCCTTGAGCGTATGGGCCAGCGCCTGGACATGCTCCCATTCCGGATGATCGTGGCGGACATGCAGCCGTTCCCGCCCGACTTCCCCCTCGGGCAGGTGCTGGAGCAGCAGGCCGGCGGCAAGGCACCCCTCCCCCGCGTCGTGGCGCGTGGCGATCTGGATGATGCTGGGGATCTGTTCGGACTGGAAGAAATAATGTTCCGCCGCATCGGCAAGCGATTCGCCGTCCAGCGGGACGATGCCCTGATAGCGCTCGCCGGTCACCGCCTGGTCGAAGGTGATGGCGAGATAGCCCTTGCCGAACAGGCCGAACAGCGTCGGATCGGGGCCCAGTTCGGCCAGCCGGTCGGCATCGAACTTGGCATAGCCGCGCACCTCGCCGCCCTTATAGTCCGCCACCAGCAGGCTGACGACGCCATTTTCGGTCTGCGCCTGAAGCGTGAGCTGCCCGCCCGCATCCTTGAGCGTCGAGCCGAGCAACGCCGCCAGCACCAATGCGGAGGCGAGCAGCCGCTCGATCTGGGGCGGATAGGCATGGGCGGCAAGGACATCGTCGAGCACCGGCCCCAGCCGCACGATCCGCCCGCGCGCGTGGCGGGAGGGGATGGTGAAGCCAAGGGCCTGGTCAAGGGTAGCGGAAGAGGTCAAGTCAGGCTCCGTGCGGCGCGCCGGGGCGCGCCGATCATGCAAAGGCGCTTAGATAGGTTGCGATGCCCGGGCATGCAAATGGACTTGGGTTTGGGCTTGATCGGTGGGATGCGGACGGTCTGATCGCGCTCCGCTCCTTGGGACAGGTCGTGCTCCTGCGCCGGCAGGGAACCCGGTTCAGGCGATGCGATAATCTGCGGAGGGCGGGACCGGGCTCCTGGCCGCGCAGGAGCCCCAAACTCAACCAAGCCGGCCCAACGCCCAGAGCAGCACCGACTTCTGCGCATGGATACGGTTTTCCGCCTCATCCCAGATCACCGATTGCGGCCCGTCTATCACCGCTTCCACCACTTCCTCGCCGCGATGGGCGGGCAGGCAATGGAGGAACTTCGCCGCGGGCTTCGCCAGCGCCATCAGTTCCGGCGTCACCTGATAGGGCATCATCGCCTTGAGCTTCTCCTCGGCATGGGCCTGGCCCATGGAGATCCAGGTGTCGGTGACGACGATGTCCGCGCCGGCCACCGCCGCCTGCGGATCGCGAGTGCGCAGGATGGTGGCGCCACGGGCCTGCGCCTCCGCTTCGAAGGACGGGTCGGGGTCATAGCCCTCCGGCACGGCGATGCGCACGCCGAACTTCATCAGGCCCGCCGCCTCGACGATGGAATGGAGGACGTTGTTGCCGTCGCCCAGCCATGCCCATTGGCTGCCGGGCAATGCCACGCCATGCTCCACCACGGTCAGCAGGTCGGCGACGATCTGGCAGGGGTGCGACAGGTCGGTCAGGCCATTGATCACCGGAACGCTGGCGTAATGCGCCATTTCCTGGATCTTCGCATGATCGTCGGTGCGAATCATGATGGCGTCGGCCATGCGGCTCAGCACGCGGGCGGTGTCCGCAATCGTCTCGCCCCGGCCAAGCTGGCTGGTCGCGCCGTCCAGGATCAGCGATGTGCCGCCCAACTGATGGATCGCCATGTCGAACGACACGCGGGTGCGGGTCGAATTCTTCTCGAAGATCATCGCCAGCGTGTGACCGGCGAGCGGCGCATCCGCATCCGCTTTGCCCTTGGGCCAAGCTTTGCGCGCGGCCTTCCGGTCGATGGCGTCGGCAATCATGGCGGCGATCGCATCGCCGCCGGCGTCACTCAGATTCAGGAAATGATTGGTCATGAGGAACCCCCTCAACCCGTTCGGGCGAACGGAGATTAATTCAGGCCGCAGCCTCCGCAAAGCTCCGCGCCCCGGCGGAAAGCCGTTCGACGCATTCCGCGACATGGCTTTCCTCGATCACGAGCGGCGGCAGGATGCGCACGACATTCTGCCCCGCCGACACGGTCAGCAGGCCGTGATTGTCGCGCAGATGCGCCACGAACTCGCGGGCGTCATAGTCGCTCTTCAGCTTCACGCCCAGCATCAGGCCCAGCCCACGCACATCCTCGAACATGTCGTGATTGGGGATAAGCTGCTCCAACGCCGAACGCAGGCGCGCGCCGATGCCCTTCACATGGTCGAGGAAACCCTCGCCCAGCACTTCGTCCAGCACGGTCAGCCCGACGGCCATGGCCAGCGGATTGCCGCCATAGGTCGACCCATGGGTGCCGAACACCATGCCCTTGGCCGCTTCCTCGGTCGCGAGGCAGGCGCCCAGCGGGAAGCCAGCGCCGATGCCCTTGGCCACCGCCATGATGTCGGGGGTCAGGCCATATTGCTCATGGGCGAAGAAGGTGCCGGTGCGGGCATAGCCGCACTGCACCTCGTCCAGGATCAGCAGCAGGCCCTGGTCGTCGCACAGCTTGCGCAGGCCGCTCAGAAACTCCTGCGTCGCCGGCGTCACGCCGCCTTCGCCCTGCACCGTTTCCACCAGGAAACCGGCGGTGTTCTCATCGACGGCGGCCGTCGCGGCCTCCAGATCGTTGAACGGCACCACGGTGAAGCCGGGCAGCAGCGGTTCGAAACCGTCGCGCATCTTGGGCTGGCTGGTAGCGGAGATCGTCCCCAGCGTCCGCCCATGGAAGGCGTTGTCGAAGCTGATGATCTTGTGCCGGTGCGCCTCGCCATTGGCATAGTGGTAACGGCGCGCGGTCTTGATCGCGCATTCCACCGCTTCCGCGCCCGAATTGGTGAAGAACACCGTATCGGCAAAGGTCGTGTCGACCAGACGCTGCGCGAATTTCTCGCCCAGCGGCATGCCGTAGAGGTTCGACGTGTGCATCAGCGTCGCGGCCTGATCCGCGATCGCCTTGACCAGCTTCGGATGGCCATGGCCCAGCAGGTTGACCGCGATGCCGCTGGCGAAATCCAGATAGCGTTCGCCGCGTTCCCCGATCAGATAGCAGCCCTCGCCTCGGACCGGGCGTACATCGCACCGGGGGTAAACGGGCATGAGCGGCGTAATCGACATGGTCCTTCCCTTTCTGGGCTGATGCAAACAAAGTCCGAAACGCAAAAAGGCGGCCCCCGCCGGGCCGCCCTTTGCGAGCGCTGCCTATACAAGCGCGCCTTTGAAGGCGCAACCCCGTGCAACATGCCGTCATCCGGCGAAGGCCGGGATGACGGACGCCTTCAGCCGATCTGGTTCCACGCCTCCGCGATCTCGCCGATCATCAGGCGGGCCTGCTCCACCGGCGCGGCATCATGCTCCTTGGCGCTGACGAGCAGCAGGCGCCGCGCTTCGCGGTAGATCTGGGCGAGGCCAGTGGCGATGTCTCCGCCCTTGTCGAAATCGAGGCTCGATTCCAGCGCGAAGAGGATCGACATGGCGCGGGCCTGCTTGTCGGAAACCTTGAGCCGGTCGCCATTGCGTTCCGCCAGCGCGGCGGCATCCAGCGCCAGCAGCAGCTCGTCGAACAGCACCTTGACCAGCGCGTGGGGCGTCGCACCCTCGATCCGGCTGCCCGAATGGACCGCCGCATAGCGCCGCGCCGCCGCCGTGCCGCCGAACCCGCCATGATTGTAGAACATGATATTCCGACCCTTTCGGTATTAATTGTCGTTTTTGGTCCAGAGGGCGACCTGCTGCTGGAGATAGCTTTGCGTCGCCTTCAACGCCGACAGACGCGTTTCCATGGCCGAATAGACCTTGGTGAGCTGTTCCTGATAGTTGGTCATCTGGGTATCGAGCTTGTCGAGCTGATCCGTCAGATCCTTCGCCAGCTTCTCATATTTGTCCTGCGTGGTGGCGAGCGGTCCGCCATCCTTCTTGATATTGTCGCGCACGCTGTCCATCAGGCCGGCAAGGCCGATATTCGTGGCGGTCTTGACCGACGGGTTCAGCAATTGCGTGATCGCCTTCGGATCGGCCGCGATCGCCTTGTCCAGCGCCTTGGTATCGAGCGACAGCGTACCGTCGCGATTGGTGCTGACGCCCAGGTCGTTCA
The DNA here is from genome assembly GCF_019873065.1 of Sphingobium sp. PNB. Lineage (NCBI taxonomy): Bacteria > Pseudomonadati > Pseudomonadota > Alphaproteobacteria > Sphingomonadales > Sphingobiaceae > Sphingobium > Sphingobium sp. PNB. The sequence goes on along the minus strand of NZ_JAINEZ010000129.1, from coordinate 1,291 downwards.
GCGTCTTGTAGGCGCCGGTGCTGCTGAGCTGGGCCGACACCATCTGCGAAAGCTGCCGCTTCATGTCGCGGATCGAGGATTCTCCGTTCAGCACGCCCGCATTGGACGAGTCCGTGCCGGTGGAGGTGGCGGTGTTCAGCGCCTTCATCAGCGTGTTGTAGGCGTCGACGAATTCGACCATCAGGTCGCGCATCGACGTGGTCGGCTCGGTCGTCGCGAGCGTGACGCTGGTCCCAGGCGCCGCCTTGTTGAGGTCGATGCGCAGATAGGGGATCGCGCCGTCGATGGTGTTGCCGGCATAATGCTGCTCCACGCCGTCGAGCAGGATCACCGCGTCCGCCGGGTCGGCGGCGCTGGCCATGGTGCTGCCGGCCGGGACGCTGGCCTTGGTCCAGGCGAACTGGTCCAGGGACGCGCCGCTGGCATCGGGGGTGGAGGAAGAAACCGTCAGCGAGATGTCGTTGGACGCACCGGTCGGCCCCTTCATCATCAGGCGGGTGCCCTGCGAATCGGTTATGACGGAGGCGGTGACGCCGGTACCGGACGCATTGATGGCGGCGGCAAGGCCGGCATAGCTGTTGTTGGCCGAGGTGATGGTGACGGGAACCGCGGCGCCGGAACCGACCTTCAGCATCAGCGTGCCCGTGCCCACGGTCGCCGCCGCGCCGCTTGCCGCATCGGTGTTCGCGTTGACCGCCGACACCAGCGTCCGGCTGGTCGCCAGGTTACGCACTTCGATCTGCGCGGGAAGGCCAGTCGGCGTGCCGCCGGGCAGCGAGCTGACCGAAGCGATGCTGGGGTCGTTGGAAGCCGGCGCGCCCGAATAGCCGGTGCCCGCGAGCAGGCTGTTCAGCGCATCGGCAAAGGTGTCGAGCGAACTGGAGGCCGACGCCAGGGCGGAAATCCGCGCGGTGTTCAGCGTCTGCCGACTGGTGATGGCCGTCTGGCGCGGTTCCTTGGTGGCGCTGACCAGGCTGGAGACGAGCGACGCGGTGTCGATGCCCGATCCCGCGCCTAGCGCCGTCAAGATGCTGCTGCTCACCGAAGTCATTGGCCGTCCTTTCAAGAGAGAGAACGGCCCTAGCGCGAAGACCTTTAGGAATGATTTTCAGGGGGCAGGCAGGAGCCCACCTCACCGACGCAACATCCAGGCGCGTGGACGAATTTCGAAATGTCTTGGATTGGCCAATCCAAGACATTCCCCTCCCGCAAGCGGGAGGGGTTAGGGGTGGGCGCGAGCGCAGCGAGCTTCCAGCTTAGCCGTTGCAAAACAGCGCAGATGCCGCGCCAG
>NZ_JAINEZ010000128.1:0-10873 GCF_019873065.1 Sphingobium sp. PNB | reverse complement strand
GTTGGGTGGAATCAGGACATTCCCCCTCCCGCCTGCGGGAGGGGGTTAGGGGGTGGGCTGGCGCGGCATCTGCGCTGTTTTGCAACGGCTAAGTCAGAAGCTCGCTGCGCTCGCACCCACCCCTAACCCCTACCGTTTACGGGAGGGGAATGTCTTGGATTAGCCAAAATCCGCCAAGCCGGATCGATCAATTACCGACCGGCTGGCCATCCGTACGGCGCACCACGATGGTCGAGGAGCGTGGCTGCTGCCCCGATACCGGCCAGTTGCCGGTCGGATGCTGGATGTTGATGAAGAAGCTCTTGAGGTCCGGCGTATAGGCGATGCCGGTGATCTCGCAACCCACGGGACCGACCAGGAAGCGCTTGGATGCCTTGCTCGTCTGGTCGACATGGTACATCGAATTGTTGCCGAAGGCCTGGGTCATGTTGACCGCCGCACCGTTCAGCGTGCCCGCATTGCCGGTGAGATTGTGATCGGTCTGGACCCACAGGCGGCCCTGCGGATCGATGCGAAGGCCATCGGGGCTGGAGAAATAATCGCCGCTGATGTTTCCCTTCAGATTCGCTTCGGCCAGATTGGGATTGCCCGCCAGCAGGAAGACTTCCCAGGTGAAGCGGGTCGCCAGCGGCGAATCGCCATTTTCGCGGAACTTCAGGATATGACCGTGCAGGTTGGTCGTGCGCGGATTGGGGTTATCGGTGACGCGGCGGCCGCTATTGTTGGTGAGCGTGACGAAGATCGCCTGGCGGTTCGGCGCAACCGTGATCCATTCCGGCCGGTCCATCAGCGTGCCGCCGGCGACGCGCGCCGCCGACTGGGCGTTGATGAGCACATCGGCCGTACTGTTGAAGCTGACCGTCGTGGGGGTCGGCGGGGTGGTCGACTGGCTGACATTGCCCGGGTCGGAGGCATTGGCGAGCAGGCCATTCTGCCCCTGCACCAGCGCCCGCCATTCACCCGTGCCATCCGCGTTGAAGCGCGCCACATAGAGCGTGCCATAGTCGAGCATGTCGATGTTCGACGCGCGGTTGCCGGTGCTGTAGGCGCGGTCGGGCACGAATTTGTAGATGCATCCCGGCGTCGAATCGTCACCCATATAGAAGGCGACGCGGTTGTTGGCATCGTCCATATAGGCGGTATTCTCATGGGAGAAGCGGCCCATGGCGGTGCGCTTGGTCGGCGCGGCCAGCTCCTGATAGGGGTCGATCTCTACCACCCAGCCATAATTGTTGTTGGGCTGCGTCGGGTCGAGATAGTTGTTGGTCGTCTCCTCGCAGGTCAGATAGGTGCCCCAGGGCGTGCGGCCCGAAGAGCAGTTGTTGAGCGTGCCGCGGATGGTCGGGGAGAGCAGGCCCGCGGCGGGGCCGCCGACGCGATAGTCCGTGTTGCCGCTATAGCGCTTGTTGAAACGGGAGCCCGCCTTGACCGCGAACTTGCCGTCCGTGCCCTTGGCGACCTCCACGACGGAAACGCCCACCGCCGACAGGGCGATGGCCTTCTGGTCGGCCGTGGCGGTGGCGGCATTATAGGTGCCGCTGGAAAAGAGGATGTTGTAATCCGGCAGTTCATGGTTGATCGCCAGCAGGCCGCCGCTGTTGGGGTCGACGCCCGACAGTTCGAAAAATTCCATGCCGTCATGATTGCCGCCCGCCCAGAAATTGGTCTGGGCCGCGCTGCCGGGGAAGCTGCCGGGGGCATAGGCGGTGCCGGTTTCGACCGAGTCGCCTGCTTTCAGCAGCACATCGACGGTGTAGCCGGCGGGAACCGTGACCGTGTCGTTGCCGTTGATCGCGACCGGTGCGAAGTTGATGGCGTAGCTGGGCGCCGGGGCTGGCGCCGGCGTGGGCGTGGGTGTCGGCGAGCCGGAATCGTCATCGTCGCCGCAGGCCGTGAGCGCACCCAGCATCGGCAGCATGGAAAGGCCGAGCAGGCCGTTCTTCAGCACGGTGCGGCGCGCCGGATTGGCGGCAACGATCGATTCCAGGCTGTCTTCGCCGGCAGTGATCTTGGGCTGCGCATCGCGGAAAGCCGCGCGCGCCTCGTCGGTCAGATGAGACATGGATGAATACCCCTGTGTACAATCCGGGCTGTCGGCTGAACGCCGCGCCCTTGGCGACGGCGGCATGGCAGAGCCGCGTGACGACATGGCTGCAAAAGGGAGACGGATCGATGAAAGCCGTATGACCGGGCGGTGACAATCCCGGCTTCAGGCGGCGGAGAGGGAGGATTTCATGGCCGCAACGGGCAAACCCGCGCCCTAGAGCAGAGCGTTCACCTGCTCTATGAAGCGCAGCACGGAAATCGGCTTGGACACATAGGCCTGCGCGCCTGCCCCGCGAATCCGTTCCTCATCGCCATGGCCCGCATAGGCGGTGACCGCCATGATCGGCACCGACGACAATTGCGCGTCCCGCTTCAGCGAGATGATGAGGTCGAGCCCGCTGATATGCGGCAGGTGAATGTCGGTGATCACCAGGTCCGGATGGAATTCGCGCGCCTGCGCCAGCAGGTCCCGCCCGTCGCGCAGCGGCAGCACCTCATGCCCGTGCGCGCGCAGCAGGTCACAAAAAAGTTTGAGATTGAGTTCGTTGTCCTCGACAACGAGCACGCGCTTTGCCACCAGTCACCCGCGTTTGGAGAAATCCGCAAACATAATGGAAGTGCGTCCCCCTAGGCCCGCCCTTCGTTGAGATCAATCATGCGTCCCGACATTAACCATGGCAAGCAACATATCCCAGACGAGACCCGGGAGCCATCCGTTCTGGCCCTGATGGCGCTGGCCTGGACACTGGCGGACGATCGCCGCGCCGACCGGCTGCTGGCGCTGACCGGGCTGGACGCCGATACGCTGAGGAACGGCGTGGGCGATCCGGCGATATTGAGTGCGGTGCTGGGCTTCCTGGCCGATCATGAACCGGATCTGATCGCCTGTGCCGAAAGCATCGACAGCAGGCCGGAGGCGCTGATCGCCGCAAGGGAGTCCCTGATCGCATGACCCGCCCGCTGATCATCACCGACTGCGACGAGGTGCTGCTGCATATGGTGGTGCCCTTCCGGCAATGGCTGGACGAGAACCACAATGTCCATTTCGACATGCGTGAGCGCGGCTTTGGCGGGGCGCTGCGGCACAAGGACAGCGGCCAGCCGCTGGAGCGCGCGCTGGTGTGGGAATTGCTGATCGGTTTCTTCGATACGGAAATGCATCGCCAGACGCCGATCGCCGGGGCGGTGGAGGCGATGCGCCGCCTGAGCGGGATCGCGGACATCGTTGTCCTCACCAATATCACGGAGCGGCATCACCGGCAGAGGGAGGAGCAGCTCGCGACCCATGGCCTCCCCTTCACCGTCTATTGGAACCAGGGCGGCAAGGGTCAGCCGCTGGCCGCCATCGTCGCGGAGCGCCGGCCCAGCGTCGCCCTGTTCATCGACGACCTGGCCGAGCATCATGGCTCGGTGGCGGACCATGCGCCGGGCGTCTGGCGCCTGCACATGGTGGGTGAGCCGGAGATCGCCGGCACGATAGCCGCCGCGCCGCGGGCCCACGCCCGGATAGACGACTGGGCGGCCGCCGAAACCTGGATCGCGGCCCGATTGGCCGAGGGTCCGGCGCCCGAAACCTTACCGACCACTCAAGGAGCATCCGCATGAGCATCGAAGCCCGCCTGACCGAATTGGGCATCACCCTGCCCGCCGCCGCCGCGCCGGTCGCCGCCTATGTCGCGGCGGTGGAAGCGAACGGCCTGCTGCATATCTCCGGGCAGATCTCGCTGTCCGACGGCCAGTTGATGACGGGCCGGCTGGGCGAGGACCGCGACCTCGACTATGGCGTCAAGGCGGCGCGGGCCTGCGGTCTCAACCTGATCGCCCAGATGAAGGCGGCGCTCGGCAGCCTGGACCGGGTCGAACGGATCGTGAAGCTGGGCGCCTTCATCAGCAGCACGCCCGAATTCACCGACCAGCCCAAGGTCGCCAATGGCGCATCCGAACTGATGGTCGAGGTCTTCGGGGAAGCGGGCAAGCATGCCCGCAGCGCGGTGGGCGTGCCGGTGCTGCCGCTGGGCGCGGTGGTCGAGATCGACGCGATCGTCCTTGTCCGCCCGGCCTGACGCCTTCCCCTTCCTGATCGCCCGCCCCTTCGCCCATCGCGGGCTGCATGGGGGCCGGATCAGCGAGAACGGCATGGCGGCTTTCGCGGCCGCCATCGCCGGCGGTTTCGGCATCGAATGCGATGTCCGCCTCAGCCGCGATAATGTGGCGATTGTCTTCCACGACGCCGTGCTGCGCCGCATGACGGGCGAGAATGGGGCTGTGCAGGATCATGATGCCGGGGCGATAGACCGGCTGATGCTGCCGGACGGTGGCGGCGTTCCCCGCCTTCGCGCCCTGCTCGACCTGTGCGGGACGGACGTTCCGCTGCTCATCGAGATCAAGGTGGACGGACGGCATGTCGAACCGATCTGCGTGGCGGTTGCCGACGATCTCGCGCGGCGGCCCAAGACGCCGGCGGCCGTCATGTCCTTCAATCCCGTGGCGATGCGCTGGTTCCGGCGTCACCGTCCCATGGTCGCGCGCGGGCTGGTGATCACGGAGCAGGGCAAGCGCGGCTGGCGCGATAGAATCGGGCGCGCCCTTGCACTTTGGGCGGCGAAACCCGATTTTATCGCCTGTGACATTCGCGACCTGCCTTCCTCCTTATCCGTTGACGCCCGCCGGAGGGGCCTGCCCGTGCTGACATGGACGGTGCGTGGCGAGGAGCAGCGTGCCCGCGCGGCGCTGCACGCGGACCAGATCATCTTCGAGCGGTCGCATGACTGAGTGCGTGGCGCGCCTTGCCCAGGGCGTGGCCGAATTGCCGCGCGACGAGTGGGATGCCTGCGCGGGGGATGCCAATCCCTTCATGAGCTGGGATTTCCTGACGGCGCTGGAACGGTCCGGCAGCGTCGGCGGAAATAGCGGCTGGCAGCCCCTGCCGCTGGTCATCGACGGGCCCGATGGGCGGATCGCCGGCGCCGCGCCGCTCTATGGCAAGACCCATAGCCAGGGCGAATATGTGTTCGACCATGGCTGGGCCGATGCCTGGGAGCGGGCCGGCGGGCAATATTATCCGAAGATTCAGATCGCCGCGCCCTTTTCGCCGGTGCCGGGCCCCCGGCTGCTGCTGCGCGACGAAGCCCTCGCCCCGGCGCTGATCGCCGGGATCGAGGCGGTGGTGCAGCAGAATGAGCTGTCCTCCGCCCATGCGACCTTCATCGCGCCGGAGCAGGTGCCGCTGTTCGAGGCGGCAGGCTGGCTGATCCGGGAGGATAGCCAGTTCCACTGGACCAATCGCGGCTATGGCGATTTCGGCGACTTCCTGGCCGACCTGTCGAGCGCCAAGCGCAAGAATATCCGCAAGGAACGTGAAAGGGCGGTCGAGGGGCTGGAGATCGTCCACCTGACCGGCGCCGCGCTGACGGAGGCGCATTGGGACATATTCTGGACCTTCTACCAGGATACCGGCGCGCGCAAATGGGGGCGCCCCTATCTGACCCGCGCCTTCTTCTCCATGCTGGGGGAAAGCATGGCGGACCGGGTGCTGCTGGTGCTGGCGCTGCGGCATGGGCAACCGATCGCCGGCGCGCTCAACCTGATCGGCGCGGATACGCTCTATGGACGCTATTGGGGCTGTACCGAGGACGTGCCCAATCTGCATTTCGAGCTATGCTATTATCAGGCGATCGACGTCGCCATCGCCCGCCGGCTGAAACGGGTGGAGGCTGGCGCACAGGGCGGCCACAAGCTGGCGCGCGGCTATGCGCCGGAGCCGACCTTTTCCGCGCATTTCATACCCAATGCCAGCTTCCGCCGCGCCGTTGCCGACTTCCTGGCGGCAGAGCGGCAGGGCGTGCAGCGCGACAGGATGTGGCTGACCGAAAGGACACCCTTTCGAAAGGGCGAGGCACGGCCGGACTGATGCAAAGGGGCTGTGGGCAGACGGTCAGGTCCGATCAAAGGCGCCCCGTGCTCCTGCAAAGGCTGGAGAGTAGCCCCGTTATTTCCCGGTGGGATCATCGCACCGATCCGTTTGCATCGGCGCGGCCGCCCCAGGCTTTTGCCTTGTCGCCATTTCCGGGCGATCAGGCGATGCTTCTGCTGGAAATGCCTAGGCAGCCCGCAATTGCGTCGCGGCGATCAGCGCACGCGCCTGCCGCTGCGCTTCGGCGATTTCGCGCGCCGACATTTCCCCGGCCACTTCCGCGCGCATCGTCTGCCCTTCCTCGCTGCCCTTGAGCGCAGCGAGATTGAACCATTTATGCGCTTCGATCAGATCGACGGGCAGACCGCCCGTGCCACAGCTATAGGCGACACCCAGATCGAAACAGGCCTCCGCCGTTCGGTCGGCTGCCCCCGCGAAGCGGCTTTCCATCAGAAACTGCGCACTCTTCAGTCCATTAGCCATAACCGAATCCCCCTCATGGATTTCGACGCGATGGTTTTCGACGAGCGACAGGCTGCACCGGCAGCGGATAAAAAATGGTTAACGCGGCAGATACCATAGATCGGAGCCGCGATGATGCCATGGGCGGCAAAGGCAATGCCCCGCGAAGGCACTAAAGGGGTGGCGCGTCCGCGCGATTGTCCCCATAGCCACCGGCATGACCGATCAACGCGACGTCGCCGCAGCACAGCCGAAAAAGGACATAGCGTTCCATGAGTTCGTGATGCTCTGCGCCTGCCTGATGGCGATGAACGCGCTGTCGATCGATCCCATGCTGCCCGCCTTGCCCGACATCGGCCGGGATCTTTCGGTCCCGCACCCCAATGACCGGCAGTTGATCATCAGCGCCTATTTCATGGGATTGGGGGTTGGATCGCTATTGTTCGGCGTGCTGTCCGACCGATATGGGCGAAAGCGGGTGCTGGGCAGCGCGATGGCTCTGTTCATCCTCGCCTCCATCGCCTGCGCGGGCGCGCACAGCTTCGCCATGATGCTCGTCGGCCGGGCCAGCGCCGGCTTCTTCGCGGGGGCCAGCCGGGTGATCACCGTCGGCATCGTCCGCGACCGGTTCAGGGGCGATGCGATGGCCCGGGTGATGTCGCTGATCTTCGCCGTTTTCATGCTGATCCCGGTCATGGCGCCGACATTCGGCCAGGCGATATTGTGGATCGCGCCCTGGCGCTGGATCTTCTGGGCGCTCGCGATCCTGGCGACGGCCGTCCTGCTGTGGATGAGCATGCGCCTGCCGGAAACGCTGCTGCCTGAAAATCGCCTGCGCATGAGCGCGGGCACGATTTTCCGCACGGTCGGCACCATCCTGCGCACCCGCACCTCGATCGGCTATATGCTGGCGAGCGGCGTCGTGATGAGTGGCCTGATCGGCTTCATCCTCTCGATACAGCAGATTTTCTTCGACATATTCGGGGCGCAGAGGATCTTCCCCTTCGCCTTCGCTGCCATCGCCGGCAGCATGGGGATCGGCAGCCTGCTCAACAGCCGGCTCGTCTCGCGCTTCGGTGCGCGGCGGTTGAGCCAGACGGCGCTGCTCTGCCTGGTGGCGATCAATGTCACGCATCTGGCGGTGATCCTGACGGGGCATGAAACCATCGTCAGCTTCATGATCCTGCAGGCGGCGACGATGATGACCATTGCCTTCACCGCATCGAATTTCAGCGCGATCTCTATGGAACCCTTCGCAAGGGGCGCGGGCGTCGCCTCCTCCTTCCAGGCGTTCCTGACCACGGCCGTGTCGAGCGCGCTGGGCAGCCTGATCGGCCGCGCCTTCGACGGAACGACATTGCCTTTGACCCTGGGGCTAGCGGTGTTCGGCTCGATCTCCTTCCTGATCGTCGCCTGGGCCGAACGGGGCAATTTGTTCACGCGCCCCCATCATGGCGCGCTGCGCGATCCGGAATTCGAACCGCTGCACTGAAAAGGGGGCGGTGTGGCCGCCCCCCTTCGTCGATCAGGCGTCCCGGCCGCCGGGCGTATGCGCGCCCGGCAAAGGCGGCACGGGCTGAGGCGGAATGCCGGCATCCTGTTCGTGGGTTTCGATCAGGCCGCGTCCCACATGGCTCTTGCGATAGCCATAGATGAAATAAAGCACGAGGCCGAGGCCGCCCCAGACCGGCAGGACCAGCTGGGCATCGAAGGGCAGGTTGAAGAAGAGGAAGATGCAGCCGACGGCCGCCATCGGGGCGATCACCCACACCAGCGGCGTGCGGAAAGGACGGGCGCGGCCCGGTTCCTTCACACGCAACACCAGCACGGCGATCGACACCATGAAGAAGGCGAAGAGCGTGCCGGAATTGGAGATGTCCGCGAGCTGACCCACGGGCAGCAGCGCGGCGCCGATGGCAACGAAGACGCCGGTCACCATGGTGACGACATGGGGCGTCTTGAACCGGGGATGGATGCTGGCCAGCTTTTCGGGCAGCAGGCCGTCGCGCGCCATCACGAAGAAGATGCGGGTCTGGCCGAACATCATCATCAGGATGACCGAGGGCAGCGCCAGATTGGCGGCAAGGCCCAGGGCATTGCCCACCACGGTCCAGTTGATCTCACGCAGCACATGGGCGAGCGCTTCGTTGGAGCAGACAAGGTCCTTCGCATGGGCCGCGGTGGCGCAGGCGGCGGCGAAACCCTGCGATCCGGGCGCGACGACGGCGCCGTCCGGGCCGAGCACCGGCTGCGCGCCGATGGCGCCGATCGCGCCGCCAGCCACCAGCAGATAGAAGATGGTGCACAGCGCAAGGCTGCCGATCAGGCCGATGGGCACGTTGCGCTGCGGGTTCTTGGTTTCCTCCGCCGCGGTCGAGACGGCGTCGAAACCGACATAGGCGAAGAAGATCGAGGCGGCCGCGCCGACGATGCCCATGCCGCTTGTGCCTTCCGGGCCGAACCAGCCATTGGGCGCAAAGGGCGAGAAATTGCCGGTGTCCAGCACGGGCAGCGTCAAGAGGATGAAGGCGGTGAGCGCTGTCACCTTGATGGCGACGAGCACGGCGTTGACGCGAGCGCTTTCCGTGGTGCCGATCACCAGCAGAGCGGTGACGGCGAGCGCAACGACGATGGCGGGAATGTTGATGACGCCATGGGAGAAATCGGCATGCGGGATGAGGCCGTTCATCGTCCAGACGGGCCCCGCCGAAAGCGCCTGTGGCAGTTCAAGTCCGGTTATGCTTTTGAGCAATCCCATGAAATAGCCGGACCAGCCCACCGAAACGGCGCTGGCCGCGACCGCATATTCCAGGATCAGCGCCCAGCCCACCATCCAGGCGAGCAATTCCCCGACGACCGCATAGGTATAGGTATAGGCGGAACCTGATACGGGTACCATCGAGGCGATCTCGGAATAGCAGAGCGCCGCGAAGGCGCAGACGGCGCCCGCGATGACGAAGCTCCACATCATGCCCGGCCCAGCCTTCTGCGCGGCGGCGGCGGTCAGAACGAAAATACCGGTGCCGATAATCGCGCCGACACCCAACAGCGTCAGTTGAACCGGCCCCAGGGTACGGACGAGAGATTTCTTCTCGGCCGTGGCCAATATGGCATCCAATGGCTTTATGCGCCCGAAAATCATGGTGGAGCCCTTTATCTTTGAAGTCTTTTGCCCAGGCGACCGTTGCGGCCGCTCCCCTTTTGTGATGGAAACGGAGACTATCGCCTAATCCGCCGTGCGCAAGTATGTTGCGCATTCAGGACATGGTGCAAAAGCGGTTCCCATGACGATGTTGAGGAGTGAAGCGTGGTCGAGTTGCTGCGGGCTGCGGGTTTGGGCGACGTCCTGCACGGTTTCGCAGGGCGGCGCGGTGGCGTTTCGACCGGAATTCATGCGGGCCTGAACGTCGGACTGGGTTCGGAGGATGAACGGGACGCGGTTCTGCGAAACCGGGATCTCGCCCGCGACGCGCTGTTGCCGGGTGCAGCGCTAGTGACGGTCCACCAGGTTCATTCGCCCGATGTGGTCACGGTCACGGCGCCTATCGAAGCCGACGAACGGCCCGCAGCCGATGCGATGGTGACCGATCGGCCTGGTTTGATATTGGGGATTCTCACTGCCGATTGCGTGCCAGTGCTGTTTGCCGATGCTTCCGCCGGAGTCGTTGGCGCGGCGCATGCAGGGTGGAAGGGTGCCTTGGGCGGTGTCACGGATCGTACGATCGAGGCGATGGAGGCGCTGGGCGCCGCACGCGACCGGATCGCCTGCGCGATAGGGCCCTGCATCGGGCGCTCATCCTATGAAGTAACCCTGGATTTCGCAGAGCGCTTCGCGGCGGCGGATGCGGAAAATGATCGCTTCTTCTCAGCAGGGCGCGAGGGGCATTGCCAGTTCGACATCGCCGCCTATGTAGCTGCGCGGCTGGCAGATGCGGGAATCGGCCAGATCGAACTGCTGGACGAGGACACCTATGGCCAGCCGGACCGCTTTTACAGCTACCGCCGTTCCTGCCATCGGGGAGAAGCCGACTATGGCCGGCAGATTTCGATGATCGCGTTGCAGGATTAGGAGCGGGAATCGGCCGCCCAAAGGACCGTGGCGGGATTCAAACCTCCGCGCACGCCTGCCGTGCGATTTTGCGGCGGAACGCTATTTGGAGAACAAGTCACGCATATCAGCGCAATGAAAGTCCAACACCGATCCGAAAGATCGATGGGACATGTTCATGGCTGATGAAATGGTATTTGAATTGCGGCCTCTGGTTGCGGGAGTAGGATTTGAACCTACGACCTTCAGGTTATGAGCCTGACGAGCTACCGGGCTGCTCCATCCCGCGACACTAGAGATCGCTGCGGAGGCCGCATTTATTGCGAATGGGTTAATGTGAAGCGCGAGCTATAATGCCTGGCGACGCCCTACTCTTCCGGGGCTTGAGCCACAGTACCATCGGC
>NZ_JAINEZ010000127.1:9978-10963 GCF_019873065.1 Sphingobium sp. PNB | reverse complement strand
CGTGCCCCAAAGGAAAACCAAGCCTGTAGAGGCACGCCCCCACCCCAACCCCTCCCCTGAAGGGGAGGGGCTTAATGGCAAGAAACCAACCATCAAACCGCCATCAAAAATGAGAGGGGCCGTCGGGTAGATTAAACCCCGACGGCCCATCATTGACATGGTCAGCGGCCGGAAGCGCCGCCCAAGGGAAACGTTGATCGCGCTATTTTCCAGATACGGCGCTTCGATCGCGAAACCGCGGTCGACAGTCACCCTATTCTGGAAAACCGACGCATAAGGCGTCGCTCAGCGGCGCGTTCCCCGAATGGACTTGACCGACCCCATTGCTGAACCATGAGACATCGGATCACCTCCTTTCGCTAGTTGAAGCCCCTATAGCCGTTCCCGGTACTGGTCCTTCGCCGTCTATGAAATGATATGTGAATCAGACCGGCCGCTACTTCAAGGCTTGTAAAATTCTTTTTTCGAATCATACTTTTGCGTCCGCCTTTTGCAGGCGATCTGCGTTGAAACCAGCGCCTTTCGCCTGAAATCAAGGGCTTAGGCGCGGCAGTCCTCCACGACGCGGCCGACCTCCGCCCAGCTTGGCAGGACCAGCATCTCCAGACCCTGCACCTCGACCGCGAAACGGCCCCGGCTGTAGGCGATCTGATCGAGCGTGGCGTCGCTGGCGGCGCGGGTCGCCTGGGTCGCGGCGATGGCGCCGGTGGCGGGGCCGGCCGGCCAGTTGACCGCGCCATAGCTGGTCCGCACCGTCATCGCCGCCTGCGCCGGGCCGGGCCGCAAAAGGCTGACGCGGCGCGTCGTCCGGTCGCAGCGGATGACGAACAGGCTGCCTTGCGCATCCGGGCCGAACAGGGCGGCCGATCCGGCGCCGTCGACCTGATAGCGCCAGTCGCCCGCGGTCGTCGCGCGGTCCTGCCAATCGGCCGGCGGCCGCCTTCGTCCTGCTGGCTTCCTGCGTGGGCGCGCCCCAGCAGCTGTC
>NZ_JAINEZ010000127.1:0-9968 GCF_019873065.1 Sphingobium sp. PNB | reverse complement strand
GTCCTGCCAATCGGCCGGCGGCGGCGGAGGGGGCGCGGGCCGGGCCGCGGGAGCCGGCCGGGGCGCAGGTGCGGGAACAGGCGCGCGCTGCTGGGGCGCGCCCACGCAGGAAGCCAGCAGGACGAAGGCGGCCGCCGGCATGGCGGAGGGCAGAGTGAAGCGCATCCCGCCTCCATGCCTTAGGCACGGGGATGGCATCAACCCGAAAAGGGCGGGACGACATGCCGGACCGGTCGAAAGAAAGGGCGGCGGAAGCGCCGGATTTCGCCGCTTTCGCGCCTGCCCGTCATTGACAGCCGAAGGCCGAATCGCTAAGGGCACCCCTTCCCGACACGCTGACGAGCGGCAGTGCAGTGGCACTGGCCGTCTTTTTTGCGTCTTGGGGCCTATCGAATCGGCTGTCGTCTCCTTAAGGACTTCAGCCCTGACGCTTTGAGATGGGGCGGCGCCAACCGCCCCGTGGAGCAGGAGTACAGAATACCATGGCACGTATTGCGGGTGTCAACATCCCGACCAACAAGCGCGTGATCATCGCGCTCACCTACATCCACGGCATCGGCCGCAAGACCGCCGTCGACATCGCCGACAAGCTGGGCATCGACCACAGCCGCCGCGTGCAGGACCTGTCCGACGCCGAAGTGCTGCAGATCCGCGAAGCCATCGACGCCGACCACACGGTCGAGGGCGACCTGCGCCGCGAAACCGCGATGAACATCAAGCGCCTGATGGACCTGGCCTGCTATCGCGGCCTGCGTCACCGCAAGGGCCTGCCGGTCCGCGGCCAGCGCACGCACACCAATGCGCGCACCCGCAAGGGCAAGGCGAAGCCGATTGCCGGCAAGAAGAAGTAAGAAATAGTCCGGGGGACTATTTCATCTTCTTCTCCGCCGGAGGCAGCCCTTCCTGGGCGCAGCCTCCCGGAACACAAGATTTCAGTAGGATAGAGCAAAAATGGCACGCGAACCCCAGCGCATCAAGCGCCGCGAACGCAAGAACATCTCGGCCGGCGTCGCGCACGTCAACGCCAGCTTCAACAACACCATGGTGACCATCACCGACGCCCAGGGCAATGCGATCAGCTGGTCCTCGGCGGGCATGATGGGCTTCAAGGGCAGCCGCAAGTCGACGCCCTATGCCGCGCAGGTCTGCGCCGAAGACGCCGGCCGCAAGGCGGCCGAACATGGCGTGCGCACCCTGGAAGTCGAAGTGAAGGGTCCGGGCTCGGGCCGTGAATCGGCCCTGCGCGCGCTGCAGGCCGTCGGCTTCCACATCACCTCCATCCGCGACGTGACGCCGATCCCGCACAACGGCGTGCGTCCTTCCAAGCGCCGCCGCGTCTAACAACGACGCGCGGCTTGTCGGCGGGCGGCGGACGCGTCGCCCGCTCACCCATCTGCATCGGTCGGAACGTCCTGTCGGGTCAGGATTTTTGAACGTTTCGGCCTCATCCCCAGGGGAAATACATGACTGTCAACATGAAGAACTGGCAGGAATTGAAGAAGCCCAACAGCCTTGAGATCAAGGTCGCGGGCGACGGCAAGCGCAAGGCGACCTTCGTCGCCGAACCTCTGGAGCGCGGCTTCGGCCTGACGCTTGGCAACGCGCTGCGCCGGGTTCTTCTGTCCTCGCTCCAGGGCGCGGCGGTCACCTCGATCAAGATCGAGAACGTCCTCCACGAATTCTCCTCGCTCGCGGGCGTGCGTGAGGACGTCACGGACATCGTCCTCAACATCAAGCAGGTTGCGCTGAAAATGGAAGGCGACGGTCCGCGCCGTCTCCAGCTTTCCGCCACCGGACCCGCCGAAGTGCGCGCGGGCGACATCACCACCGTGGGCGACATTGAAGTGATGAACCCCGACCTGGTGATCTGCCACCTGGACCAGGGCGCGACGCTGAACATGGAACTGACCGCCGACGTCGGCAAGGGCTATGTCCCCGCCGTCGCCAACCGTCCGGCCGACGCCCCGATCGGCCTGATCCCGGTCGACGCGCTCTATTCGCCGGTGCGTCAGGTCGCGTACAAGGTCGACAACACCCGCGTCGGCCAGGAACTGGACTATGACAAGCTGTCGCTGACCGTCGAGACCGACGGCACCGTCACGCCGGAAGACGCGGTGGCCTATGCCGCCCGCATCCTGCAGGACCAGCTCCAGCTGTTCGTCCACTTCGAGGACGCGCTGCCCGTCGCCGCTCCGGCCGCCGGCGCCGCTGCCGGCGGTTCGGCCAGCGAGGGCGAGAGCGACGCGAACCAGATCAACCGCTACCTGCTCAAGAAGGTGGACGAGCTGGAACTGTCGGTCCGCAGCGCCAACTGCCTCAAGAACGACAACATCATCTATATCGGCGATCTGGTCCAGAAGACCGAGGCCGAGATGCTGCGCACCCCCAATTTCGGCCGCAAGTCGCTGAACGAGATCAAGGAAGTGCTGTCGTCCATGGGCCTGCGCCTGGGCATGGACATCCCCGGCTGGCCGCCGGAGAATATCGAGGAAATGGCCAAGAAGCTCGAACAGGAGCTGCTGGGCTGATCCGCCTTCCCTCCGGTCCGCCCGGAGGGATGCTGGACACCGGAAAGCACGGATTCGCGTCCGCTTTGGACGGTGTGAACTTCGCCCCTTTTTAAGGGGCAGGGCAAAGGGGCGGCGGCCCTGAAACGCCGCCTGGTCTGGGGTACCTGAAACGGCCCCTTAACGAACGGAAGGAAAGACATATGCGTCACAAGGTTGGTCATCGCAAGCTGCAGCGCAGCGCCGGGCATCGCAACTCGCTGCTCCGCAACCTCGCCGCCTCGCTCATCAAGCATGAGCAGATCCTGACGACCACGCCCAAGGCGAAGGAACTGCGTCCCTATGTCGAGAAGCTGATCACCCTCGCCAAGAAGGGTGGCCTGTCCAATCGTCGTCTGGCCCATGCCCGCCTGCAGGACGACGCGCAGCTCACCAAGCTGTTCGACGTTCTGGCCGAGCGCTACAAGGACCGCAATGGCGGCTACACCCGCGTGATCAAGGCCGGCATTCGCGCTTCGGACGCGGCGCCGATCGCGATCATCGAACTGGTGGACCGCGACGTCGACGCCAAGGGTCAGGATTCCGGTCCAGTCCAGGGTGCGGACGCGGACGAGCTGGAAGCGGCGTGATCCGCTGACGGCTCGCGCAAGCGGGCAGATGAAGAGGGCCGCTGCTTCCGGAAGGGGGCGCGGCCCTTTTTCTTTTTTGGGGCGGGGATATGCGGGGCGTCGAGCCATTCGGTTGGCCCCCACTCCCTGCCATCCCCTGAAGGGCGGGGAGATAGGAAATATTCCTTGTTTTCTTGCCTTTCCGCGCCATGAGACGCCAGAGAATGGGAATGGGATTTCGGGGGGATCGGATGCGCGCCTTTGGCTGCTTTGCTTTGGCGGCGCTGTTGTTCGCGGCGCTCCCCGCGCAGGCGGAGCCGGATGCGGCGGTCGCTGGCGCTTCAGGACTGCGCTATCCCGCCGCCAAAAGGCTGGACCTGGTGGAGGATCATTTCGGGGTCAAGGTGACCGATCCCTATCGCTGGCTGGAAAACGACCTGCGCGGCGATCCCGCCGTCCGCGACTGGGTGGGACAGGAAAACCGCCTCACCCGCCGCCATATCGACGGGCTGCCGGGTCGCGAGGCGCTCAAGAAACGCATGCAGGCGCTGTTCGCCCATGGCCGCTACACCATCCCGCGCAAGGCGGGCGGGCGCTATTTCTACGGCTATAACAAGGGGCTCCAGAACCAGACCCCGCTCTATGTGCGCGACGGCCTGAACGGTGCGCAGCGGCTGCTGATCGACCCCAATGACTGGGCGGAGGATGGGTCGGACGCGCTGGCGGAATGGGCGCCCTCCCCCGACGGCCGGTTCCTGCTCTATGCCGTGCAGGAGGCCGGGAGCGACTGGCGCACGCTGAAGGTTCTGGACGTCGCCACCGCCCGGCCGCTCGACGATGTCGTGCAATGGGTGAAATTCTCCCAGCTTGCCTGGGACGGGCAAGGTCAGGGTTTCTTCTATTCGCGCTTCGCCGCGCCGCAGGAAGGCGCCGGCCTGCAATCCTCCACGGTGGGGCAGGAACTTCATTATCACCGCCTCGGTACGCCGCAGGCGCAGGATCAGCTTATCTACGCGACCCCGGACCAGCCGCGCCTCAGCCACACGGCGCAGGTGACGCAGGACGGGCGCTGGCTGGTCATCAGCAGCTTCCAGGGCACCGACCCCCGCCGCGAACTGCATCTGGCCGAACTGACCGGCGGCAAGGTGAAGGTCCGCCCGCTGGTGAAGGGCATGACCAACGACTGGCGGCTGATCGGCAGCCGCGGGCCGACGCTCTATTTCATCACCGACCAATATGCCCCGCATCTGCGCGTCGTCAGCATCGACGCCCGCTTCCCCCGGCGCGGCGCCAGGCAGGTGGTGGCGGAGCGCATGGACACGCTGGCGGGCGGGTCGCTGGTCGGGGACCGGCTGATCCTGGCCTATCTGTCCGATGCGGAAAGCGTGGCGGAGCTGATCGACCTCAACGGGCGAAAGGTCAGCGACGTGCCGCTGCCCGGCCTGGGCACGGCGGCCGGTTTCGGCGGGCGCGACGGCGATCCGGAAACCTTCTTCAGCTTTTCGGGCTTCACCACGCCGTCGAGCATCTACCGCTTCGACACGGCGACGCTGCGTTACGAGCTGTTCGCGCGGCCGGAGCTGCCCTTCAATCCCGACGATTACGGCATAGAGCAGGTCAGCTATCCGTCGAAGGACGGCACGATGATCCCGATGACGGTGATCCGCAAGAAGGCGCTGGCCCTTTCCAAGGCGCCCGCGCCCACCATCCTGTACGGCTATGGCGGCTTCAACATCGCGCTGACGCCCGGCTATTCGGCGACGCGCATGGCGTGGCTGGAGCAGGGCGGCGTCTATGCCATCGCCAATCTGCGCGGCGGCGGCGAGTTCGGCAAGGCATGGCACGATGCGGGGCGGCTCGCCAACAAGCAGAATGTGTTCGACGATTTCATCGCGGCGGCCGAATATCTGAAGGCCAATGGCTATACGACGAAGGACGGCCTTGCCATCGAGGGGCGGTCCAATGGCGGGTTGCTGGTCGGCGCGGTGGTGAACCAGCGGCCCGATCTGTTCGCCGCGGCCCTGCCCGCCGTGGGCGTGATGGACATGCTGCGCTTCGACCGTTTCACCGCCGGCCGCTACTGGATCGACGACTATGGATCGCCCGACCGGGAGGAGGATTTCCGCCTGCTCTACGCCTATTCGCCCTATCACAACATCGCGGGCGGGAAGGACTATCCGGCGATCCTCGTCACCACGGGCGACACCGACGACCGGGTGGTGCCGGCGCACAGCTTCAAATATGCCGCGGCCTTGCAGGCGGCGGAGCTGGGGCCGAAGCCCCGCCTGATCCGGATCGACACCAAGGCCGGGCATGGGGCGGGCAAGCCCGTGGACAAGCTGATCGACGAATATGCCGACAGCTATGCCTTTGCGGCCTATTATACCGGGCTGAAACTGGACGCGCAGCCGCGATAGCCGGGCAGCAGGGCGGGCGCTTTCCGGTTCGGGAGGAATGCGTCCATGGCCGCCGGTGGCGGCGCGCCCGCGTTCAGGCCTCCGACAGCCATGATCGCCTAGCCATCGGCAAATTTCGGCTGAGGGACGAGGGTCATGAACAAGATGAGGTGGATGACGGGATCGCTGATCGCGACGGCCCTGCTGGCGGGCGGCGTCGCGTCGGCACAGGCCTATCAGCCGCGGCAAGGCGCGCCGCAGGAACAGGATGACCTGTCGGACGAAGCGCAGCCGCCCGCCGATGACGCCGCCCCGGACGACCGAGCGAGCCCTACGCGCGCCGACGATGATTTTTCCGATGTCGTGGCGGCGGATCAGGACCATGCCGGCGCCCGATCCCCTGACAGCGACGGCGGGCGGGGCGATCTGGCGGAGGCGCCCGCCGACCGGGACGGCGAGGATGCGATCACCTATTGCGCCCTCGCCGCCCGCGACGAGGCGGAGCGGGAGGGCGGCTATGCCGAGGTGCGGCAGGTGCAGGAGCCCCGCGAGACCCGCAACGGCTATGATGTGGAGGGCGATGTCGAGGTCCGGTCCGGCTGGCGGGCGCAGGATGGACGGTCGCGCCACTTCACCTGTTCGGTGCAGAATGGCCGGATCGCGGACCTTTATTTCCGGCGGGATCGCGCCGCCCGATAGGCGCGCTCGGTCCGCCGCATCGCGGCCACGCTTTGCCCTATCCTGTTTTACGTCAATCCATTAGCATCGGCGCGAATCAGGGGAGTCAGGGGTGGCCGCGTTCCTTTTCGCGACCGAGAATGTCGTTTTCGTCTCAGCGATCGTCCTGATGCTGCTCATCGGGGCGGTGCAGGCCATCGGCATCGCGGGCGACTTCGATCTCGACATTGACGGCGATGCGGACCTGCTCGGCTGGCTGGGCGTCGGTCGCCTGCCGCTGTTGATGCTGCTGGCGATATTCCTGGCGCTGTTCGGCATGATCGGGCTGATCGGGCAGCATCTGCTGCTCGATCTGACCGGTGCGATGCTGCCGCCGCTGATCGCCGCACCCGCCGCCCTGATCGCCAGCCTGCCTGCGACCGGCCTTGCCGCGCGACGGCTCGCCCCCCTGCTTCCCCGCGACCAGAGCAGCGCCGTTCCGCTGGACGCGCTGACCGGCAGCTTCGCCCGCATCGTCACCGGCGTCGCACGCAGCGGCTCCCCTGCCCGCGCCCGCGTCGAGGATGCCTATGGCCAGGCGCATTATGTCATGGTCGAACCCGACAATGCCGGCCAGACGCTGGAAGAGGACGAAACCATCCTGCTGGTCCGCCGGGAGGACCATGTCTTCCGCGCCATATCGCATGGCGACCATTATCTTCCCCGCCTTTAGGAGTTTCCCATGAATCTGCCCGCCGTGCAGGAGAGCTTTTCGCTCATGCCCTATCTGATCATCTCCGGGACCGGGCTTCTCCTCCTGATCGTGCTCGGCGTCGTGCTGGCGCGGCTCTACAAGCGGGCGTCGAAGGAGATCGGCTTCGTGCGGACCGGCTTCGGCGGGGAGAAGGTGGTGATGAACGGCGGCGCGCTGGTGCTGCCGATCTTCCATGAAACGATGCCGGTGAACATGAATACGGTGCGGCTGGCCGTGGAGCGCAAGAACAGCGACGCGCTGATCACGCTGGACCGCCTGCGCATCGATGTGAAGGCGGAATTCTATGTCCGCGTGAAGCCCGACGCGCAGTCCATCGCCACCGCCGCGCAGACGCTGGGCGCGCGGACGATGAATCCGGAGGCGTTGAAGGAACTGGTCGAGGGCAAGTTCGTCGATGCGCTGCGTTCCGTCGCTGCGGGGATGACGATGAACCAGTTGCATGAGCAGCGCAGCGAGTTCGTGCAGAAGGTGCAGCAGGTGTCTTCCGTCGATCTCGCCATGAACGGGCTGGAGCTGGAGAGCGTGTCGCTGACCGGGCTGGACCAGACGTCGATCGAGCATTTCAATGCCAACAACGCCTTCGACGCCGAGGGGCTGACCAAGCTGACCGAGCAGATCGAACTGCGCAAAAAGTCGCGCAACGACATCGAGCAGGAAACCCGCGTCCAGATCGAGACCAAGAATCTGGAGGCGGAGCGCCAATCGCTGCTGATCGCCCGCGACACCGAATTCGCCCGGCTGGAGCAGGAGCGGGAGGTCGAGATGCGCCGCGCCGTTCAGGCGGCGGAGGTGGCCCGCGAACAGTCGCTGCGCCAACAGGAGGCCGACCAGGCGCGGATCGAGGCGAAGAAGCTGGTCGACAGCCAGCAGATCGAGGCTGACCGCGCCGTGCAACAGGCCCGCATCGCGCAGGAACAGGCGCTCGAACTCGCCCGGCAGGAACAGCAGATCGCGGTGCAGAACAAGAGCCGCGAGGAAAGCCAGGCCAAGGCGCAGGCCGACGAGGCGCGCGCCAAGGCGGTGGCCGCCGAGGAGCAGGTCCAGACGTCGCGCCAGACGGAGATTGCCGAGCGGACCAAGCGCATCGAACTGATCGACGCGGCGCGGGAGGCGGAGCGCGCCGCCATCCAGGTGCGGGTCGAGGCGGAAGCGGAGAAGCAGGCCGCGGCGGACCGTGCCGAAGCGCTGCGCCTGGCGGCGGAGGGTGAGGCCGAAGCCGCCAAGCTGCGCGCCGAGGCGGACCGGGTGCGTTTCGAGGTCGAGGCGGCGGGTCAGCGCGCGGTCAATGAGGCGGCGAACATCCTGTCGTCGGACCAGATGTCGCTGCAGACGAAGATGGCGCTGCTCAAGGTGCTGCCCGATCTGGTGCGGGAGGCGGCGAAGCCGATGGAAGCGATCGATTCGATCAGGATCGTGCAGGTCGACGGCATCACCGGATCGCATTCGGATGGCGCGGCGGTGATCGGCGGCGGCGAGCAGAACCTGGCCAATGCCGCGGTGTCCGCCGCCCTGCGTTACCGGGCGCAGGCGCCGGTGATCGATGGCCTGATGAAGGAATTGGGGTTGGATGGCGCAAGCCTCGATTCGCTGGTGAAGGGCGCTGTGGAGCCTGCCGCGGCCTCGTTCGCGCCGGTCGTCGTCGAACCCGTGGACGGCGCGCGCAAGGCACCGCCGCAGGCCTGATGGTGCGGGGGCCAGCGCATGCGCGGATATGATGCTTCCCGCCACATGCTGGCCATCGGACTGGCGGCGCAGGCGGGGTTCATCGATGCGCTGGGGTTCCTGAAGCTGGGCGGGCTGTTCGTTTCCTTCATGAGCGGCAATTCCACCCGGCTGGGCGTGGGGCTGGCCAAGGGCGCGGCGGTCGCCGGGATGGCGGCGGGACTGGTCGGGGCCTTTGTCGGCGGCGTGCTGGCCGGTGCGCTGGTCGCGCGCCGGGCGGGCCGCTGGCGCAAGCAGGCGGTGCTGGGCCTTGCGACCGCTCTGCTGTTCTGCGCCGCGTTGCTGGCCCTGCCGGACCGGCCGGGTTCCGGGCTGACGCTGCTGATGGCGGCGGCGATGGGCGCGGTGAACAACGTCTTCCAGCGCGACGGCGAAGTCAGCATCGGCGTCACCTATATGACCGGCGCGCTGGTGAAGCTGGGCCAGCAACTGGCGGTGGCGCTGACCGGCGGGCCGCGATGGAACTGGCTGCCCTATCTGCTGCTGTGGCTGGGGCTGGTGGCGGGCGCGGTGGCGGGGGGTGGCCTCTTCGCGCTGATGGGCCTGCATGCGCTGTGGGTCGCCCTGGCCTTTTCCGGGCTGTTGCTGCTGTGGAGCGGCCGCCTGGGACCGTTGGACTTGGCATGACCGGGCGCAGCGCCTAGAGCCCTTTGCAAGCAGAAGGAATCATCTGCCGGCTCGAAAAACGCGGTAGACATCAGGCTGTGGCATTCGATCCGATGCAGTCGGCTCGGAACAAGCTCTGTCCGGATCGACATCCAGGAGTCCATCATGTCACCGCGCCCATCCCATCGCCCCAAGGCCGCGATCGCCTTCATATTGGTGACGGCGCTGCTCGACGTGATGTCGATGGGGATCGTCATCCCGGTGCTGCCGCAACTGGTCGAGACGCTGTCGGGTTCCGGCAGGGCGGCGGGGATGTGGAACGGGTTGTTCGTCGCGCTGTGGGCCGGGATGCAGTTCCTCTGTTCGCCGGTCATCGGATCGCTGTCCGACCGGTTCGGGCGGCGACCGGTGATCCTGGTCTCGGTCGCGGGACTCGCGCTCGATTTCCTGCTGATGGCGATCGCGCCCAATCTGTGGTGGCTGGCGGTGGGGCGGATGCTGGGGGGCGTGACGTCGTCCAGCTTCACCTCCACCTTCGCCTATATGGCCGACATCACCCCGCCCGAAGAGCGGGCGCGGGGTTATGGGCTGATCGGGGCGGCGTTCAGCGGCGGCTTCGTCGCCGGGCCGCTGCTGGGCGGGGTGCTGGGGGAGATTTCGCTGCGGGCGCCCTTCTGGGCGGCGGCGGGGCTGTCGG
>NZ_JAINEZ010000126.1:0-11003 GCF_019873065.1 Sphingobium sp. PNB | reverse complement strand
CGGTGCTTCGGGAGGTTTTGGGGGGATGTTTGCGGTTTGCGGAAGGGGGTGGGTGAAGGTGACGTCTCACCCTCACCCTTCCGCCGCGCTTTGCGCGGCTCCCTCCCTCTCCCGGTGGGAGAGGGAATATGGAAGGATGTTCGATGACTCGGATCGATAATGGGCGTGTTGTTCGGGCGGATATTGGCACCGTTCTGCGGGCGAAGAGTTGGTTGACCGAGGCGCCTTTGCGGATGCTGATGAACAATCTGCATCCCGATGTGGCGGAGCGGCCGGAGGAGTTGGTCGTCTATGGCGGGATCGGGCGGCCCGCGCGGGATTGGGAGAGTTATGACCGGATCGTCGAGACGCTGACGCGGCTGGAGGAGGACCAGACGCTGCTGGTGCAGTCGGGGAAGCCGGTGGGGGTGTTCCGGACGCATGCGGATGCGCCGCGGGTGCTGATCGCCAATTCCAATCTGGTGCCGCATTGGGCGAATTGGGCGCATTTCAACGAACTCGATAGGCGTGGCCTCGCCATGTACGGGCAGATGACGGCGGGGTCGTGGATCTATATCGGCACGCAGGGGATCGTGCAGGGCACCTATGAGACTTTCGTCGAGATGGGGCGGCAGCATTATCAGGGCGATCTTTCGGGCAAGTGGCTGCTGACCGCCGGGCTGGGTGGAATGGGGGGCGCGCAGCCTCTGGCGGCGGTGATGGCGGGGGCTTCCTGCCTCGCGGTGGAGTGTCAGCCGAGCCGGATCGAGATGCGGTTGCGGACGGGATATCTGGATGTGGCGGCTTCCTCGATTGACGAGGCCTTGGCGATCATCGGGGAGAGTTGCCGGGAGAAGAAGCCGGTTTCGGTGGGGTTGCTGGGCAATGCGGCGGAGGTCTTGCCGGAACTGTTCCGGCGGGGGGTGCGGCCCGATCTGCTGACCGACCAGACCAGCGCGCATGATCCGGTGAACGGCTATCTGCCCATCGGGTGGACCGTGGCGGAGTGGATCGAGCGGCGGGAGCGGGAGCCTGAGGCGGTGGCTAGGGCGGCGAAGGCGAGCATGGCGGTGCATGTGCGGGCGATGCTCGACTTTCAGGCGGCGGGGGTGCCGACGACCGATTATGGCAATAATATCCGGCAGATGGCGAAGGATGAGGGGGTCGAAAACGCCTTCGATTTTCCGGGGTTCGTGCCGGCCTATATCCGGCCCCTGTTCTGCCGGGGAGTTGGGCCGTTTCGCTGGGCCGCGCTGTCGGGCGATCCGGAGGATATTGTCCGGACCGACGCCAGGGTGAAGGAGTTGCTGCCCGATGACGCGCATCTGCATCGGTGGCTGGACATGGCGCGGGAGCGGATTCGCTTTCAGGGACTGCCGGCGCGGATTTGCTGGGTGGGACTGGGGGACCGGCATCGGTTGGGGTTGGCCTTTAACGAGATGGTGGCGAAGGGAAAATTGAAGGCGCCGGTGGTGATTGGGCGGGATCATCTGGATTCGGGGTCGGTCGCCTCGCCCAATCGGGAGACGGAGGCGATGATGGACGGGTCGGATGCGGTGAGCGACTGGCCTTTGTTGAATGCGATGTTGAATGTGGCTTCGGGGGCGACATGGGTTTCGCTGCATCATGGCGGCGGGGTCGGCATGGGCTATTCGCAGCATGCGGGCATGGTGGTCGTTGCGGATGGAACCGAGGCGGCGGCCAGGCGATTGGAACGGGTGTTGTGGAACGATCCGGCGACCGGCGTGATGCGGCATGC
This sequence comes from Sphingobium sp. PNB, assembly GCF_019873065.1. Lineage (NCBI taxonomy): Bacteria > Pseudomonadati > Pseudomonadota > Alphaproteobacteria > Sphingomonadales > Sphingobiaceae > Sphingobium > Sphingobium sp. PNB. The sequence continues at coordinate 9,265 of NZ_JAINEZ010000126.1, read as the reverse complement.
GGATGCGGGCTATGAGATTGCCCGGACTTGCGCGCGGGAGAAGGGGTTGGACCTGCCGGGAATATTGGGATGACACTGTTTCAGATTTTTGGGTGATGTGATGATCCTGTTTCAGGAAAACGGGGAATGGGCGCGGAATTGAAACCCCTTTTCCCGTCTGGCGTGCGATAAGGCTTTCCTATGGCACATGCGGAACTGACACTTCCCGAAGGCGCGGCTGCGGACTGGACGGTTCCGCAGGACTGGGCGGCCTATACGCCCGACGAGCATGCGATGTGGGACCGGCTGTTCGAACGGCAGGCGGCGATGCTGCCCGGGCGGGTGGTGCCGGAATTTCTGGATGGGCTGGATATTTTGCGGATGACGAAGCCGGGGATTCCCGACTTTGCCGAATTGTCCGAGCGGTTGATGAAGCGGACCGGCTGGCAGGTGGTGGCGGTGCCGGGGCTGGTGCCGGATCGGGTGTTCTTCGAGCATCTCGCCAATCGGCGCTTCGTGGCGGGGCGGTTCATCCGCAAGCCGGAGCAGATCGACTATCTGCAGGAGCCGGACATTTTTCATGACGTGTTCGGCCATGTGCCCTTGCTGACCCATCCGGCCTTTGCCGATTACATGCAGGCCTATGGCGAAGGCGGGTTGCGGGCCGACCATATGGGGGCGATCGATCATCTCGCGCGGCTTTACTGGTACACGGTGGAGTTCGGGCTGATGCGGCGGGGCGACGACCTGCGGCTTTATGGCGCGGGGATCGTTTCATCCTTTGGCGAGTCGGTGTTCGCGCTGGACGATGCTTCGCCCAACCGGATCGGATTCGATCTGGAGCGGTTGATGCGGACCGAATACCGGATCGACGACTATCAGCAGAGCTATTTCGTCATCGACAGTTTCGAGGATCTTTTGCGCAGGACTTCGGACGTCGACTTTGGGCCGATCTATCGCGCGCTGGAAGGGGCGAGCGATCTGGCGCCCGATGCGGTGCTGGCGGAGGACCGGGTCTATCATCGCGGCACGCAGGACCATGCGCGGGCGAAGATGGCATGCTGACGCGGGAGACCGATCCTGTTTTCGCTGCGGGCATCGCGCCTTTTCCATAATCGAGAGGATTGCCTTCATGGCTGACATCATCAATCCGCTGGGCCTGAACGGCTTCGAATTCGTGGAATTCACCTCGCCCGATCCCGAAGCCATGGGGCGGCAGTTCGAACAACTGGGCTTCGTCGCGAGCCATCGGCATCCGACCAAGAATATCACCCGCTACAGGCAGGGGCGCATCAACCTGATGCTGAACCGCGACGATGCCGGGCGGGTGGCGGCTTTCCGGGGCGAGCATGGGCCGTCCGCGAGCGCCATGGCCTTTCGCGTGGCCGATCCGGAGGCGGCGATGCAATGGGCGCTGGAGCATGGCGCGAAGCCGACCGATGAGGACGATACCGTGATCCAGGGGATTGGCGGCTCCTATCTCTATTTCATCAAGGATGGGGAAGACCCGTATGCGGGCTGGGCGGAGTTTGCCGGGTGGCGGGAGGCCGAGGCGGCGAACAATGTCGGTCTCGATCTGCTCGACCATTTGACGCATAATGTGCGGCGCGGGCAGATGCGGGTGTGGAGCCAGTTCTACCGCACGCTGTTCGGGTTCGAGGAGCAGAAATATTTCGACATCAAGGGGCAGGCGACCGGGCTGTTCAGTCAGGCGATGATCGCGCCGGACAAGGCCATTCGCATTCCGCTGAATGAAAGTCAGGACGACAAGAGCCAGATCGAGGAGTTCATCCGCCAATATCATGGCGAGGGAATTCAGCATCTGGCGCTGACCACCGACAATATCTACGATACGGTGGAGAAGTTGCGGGCGCGGGGCGTCAGGTTGCAGGATACGATCGAGACTTATTATGAGCTGGTCGACAAGCGGGTGCCGGGGCATGGCGAGGATTTGGAGCGGTTACGGAAGAACCGGATATTGATCGACGGGTCGGTGGAGAATGGCGAAGGGATTTTGCTCCAGATCTTCACCGAGAATATGTTTGGGCCGATCTTCTTCGAGATCATCCAGCGCAAGGGGAATGAGGGTTTCGGGAACGGAAATTTCCAGGCCCTGTTCGAGAGCATCGAGCTGGATCAGATACGGCGCGGAGTGATTTCGGTCGATGCCTGAGGGGGCGAACTCCCCGGTTTGATTTGCTTTGTGCTCCTGCGGCCCGAAGGGGGGCGTAAGCCAGGGCAGGAGCACGGGGGATTGTGGGGCAATCGGAACCGGTTCGGATCAATCGCGGCTGCTTTTGCGTAGCAGGCGGACGCAAAATCCCGGCGGCACCATATGCAAAGCGTGCTTTTCGCGACCTGTCCGCACTCCATGACTTTGCACCGTTCCGGTTGCTTCTTTCATGCCCTGACAATCGCCCAAAGCCTATGAATTCCCTCGGTCGAAGCATTTTGCGTTCACGCAATATGCGCATGGGGGAAAGCGATGCGTTTGGGTTTGAGGGCCAGGCTGACGATCGCCATCGGGCTGACCGCCGCTTCGGCTTTTCTGCTGCTGGGCGTCAGGGAATTGCGGAACGCTTCCGCCGCGACGGTTGAGGGCCGGGACGCGCCCGCGAGGGTGGCCGCGCCGGTCGCGCTGCTGGTGCAGGCGGCGCGGGCGATCAGGACCGGGGAGACGATCAGCGCCGCCATGATCCGCAATGCGGCGGGCGATCCGGCGCGCTTTCCCTATGCCGCGACCTCCGCCGAAGTGGTGGGGAAGGTCGCCACGCGGGAGATTCCGGCCGGGGCGCTCATCGCCCGCGACGCGGTGGGGATGGAAAGCAAGCTCGCCATTCGCGTGCCCATGGGGATGCGCGCCATCAGCATCGACACGACGGCGGAGATCGCCGTGGCCGGGCTGGTCCGGCCGGGCGACCGGGTGGATGTGCAGGTCGTCTATCCGGGGGCGGACGCCATCAGCGGGGCGCGGGGAGCCGGACGCAGCCGGGCGCAGACGCTGTTGCAGATGGTGCAGGTTCTGGCCGTCGGTGAAGTGGTGGTGGGGACGCAGCAGGCGTCCGGAGCCAATGACGGCGTGGAGGGGGCGCTGGCCGCCCCTCCCCCGCCTGCGCGGACGGTGACGCTGGCCTTGACGCCGGAGCAGGTGTCGACGCTGTCGCTGGCGAAAAGCACGGGCGCGCTGACGCTGTCGCTGCGCAATCCGGCGGATAGCGCGCAGGTGGCGGTGGCCGTCGCGGCTTCGGCCGGGTTGGAGCCGGGGGTCGCGCCGGTCGCGCCTAGGGTGGTGGCGGTGCCTGCGCCGCGTGCCGTGGTCCGCCCGGCGGCGCATGCCATCGAACTGGTCGTGGGCGACCGGCGCGAGACCATCTATTCGGGGAGTGGCGGGCGTTGAGGAATTCCGGGCATTTTGGGTTGAGCCTTTCGATCCGGTTCAGGGACGCGGATTGGTCTTGTTTTCAGTCATCCCGGCGGAAGCCGGGATCTCCGGCGATAGGGCGCGGTCTGGCCTCACGAGATCCCAGCTTACGCTGGGATGACGGTGTTTATGGGCGGCGCGCTGCTCTATGGCCGGTCGCCGGGTTGATCGCGCTGGCCTTGCCCTTGGGGGCGATGGCGCAGACGGCGTTGCGGGTGAAGGAGCAGCATGTCCTGTCCTACCCCCGCGCCATCGGGCGGGTCGAGGTGGATCGGGAGGGGGTGCTGGCCGTCGCCGCGCCTTCGGCCCGGTCGCTGCGGCTGACGGCGATCGGCGAGGGAGAGGCGACCGTCAGCGTCTATGGCGGCGATGGCGGGTTGATCGCGCGAGAGCCGGTGCGCGTGGGGGCCGATGCGGCGGCGAGCGCGCCGGTGGTCCGGGCGGGCGAGCAGGTGGTGGCGGTGGATGTGCAGTTCGCCGCCGTGTCCGCCACGACGCTGAAGGCGCTGGGGTTCAATTTCTCCAGGCTTTCCGGCGATATTCAGGGGGCGATCGTTTCGCCCAGCAGTCTGGGGAGCGCATCCTTCAATCCCGATGGGCTGTCGCTGGAGGCGAGCGCGCCGATCCAGAATGCGTTCAACCTGTTCCTCTCCGCCCCCAATCGGGGGATCGGGGCGGTGTTGAGCGCGCTGTCCTCCAACGGCCTGTCGCAGCTGCTGGCGCAGCCGACCCTGCTGGTGCGGTCCGGCGAGCAGGCGAGTTTCCTGGCCGGGGGCGAGTTTCCGGTGCCGGTGCCGCAGGTTTCGGGGTCCGGCAATACGCTGTCCATCCAGTATAAGGAATTCGGGGTGCGGTTGTCGGTGACGCCCTTCGTGTTGTCGAAGGAGCATATCGTGCTGAAGATCGCGCCGGAGGTCAGCGAACTCGATTATAATAATGGCGTGCAGTTGCAGGGCTATGTCGTGCCGGGGCTGCGGCGGCGGTCGGCGGAGACGACGGTCGAACTGGGCAGCGGGCAGAGCTTCGTCATCGCAGGCCTCAGCTATTCCAGCCAGACGGTGACGAAGGAGAAGACGCCCCTTCTGGGCGATATTCCGGTGCTGGGCGCCTTCTTCAAGCGGCAGCAGAACCAGAAGGAGAAGCAGGAGCTGATCATCGTCGCCACGCCCCGGCTGGTGGGGCCGGTGAAGCCGGAGGAGGTGCCGCCCCTGCCCGGCGCGGCGACGGCGGGCATCGATCCGGGGATAGGCGACATGATTTTGGGCACGGACGGGCTGGACCAGTCCAGCGCGCCCTTCGGCGTGGTGCGGCGGTGAGCATGGCGAAGATCCTTCTGCTGTCGGTCGACCGGATGCTGGCGCAGCGCATCGAGGAAGCGGCGGGCGGCCGCGCCACGGTCGAGCTGGCGCAATCGGTCGAGAGCGAGGCGCTGGACGGGCCGGCGCTGATCGTCATCGACCGCGCCGCCATTCCGCCCGAGCGCGCCCTGTCGGTCGCGATCGGCGCCGTGGTGGCGGGCGCGGGCGGGCGGCCCGTGCTGCTGGCGACGGATGAGATGGAGGCGGGGCCGCTGCTGCGCGCCATTCGCGCCGGCGTGCACGACGTCGTTCCGCGCGACGGGGAGCGCGGGGAGATCGCCCCCATATTGGCGCGGCTGTTGAACGAGGCGGCGGCGGACCGGGGCAGCCGGGGACGGCTGACGCTGCTGCTGGGAGCGGATCGCGACGCCTGCGCGATGGTGGCGACGGACATGGCCGTCGCCACGGCGGCGCGGGGATCGACGCTGCTGATCGACTGCACCCTGCCGACGAGCGCGGCGGCGACCTATCTGGACCTGGGCGTCGATTATGGGCTGGCGTCCGCGATCAGCGACATGGACCGGCTGGACGCCAGCCTGCTGGCCAGCACGGTGGCGCGGCATGGGCCGAGCGGGTTGATGCTGCTGACCTTCGACGGCGGGACCGGCGCCGAACCGGCAGGACTGGGCCCGGGCGACCTGGCGGCGCTGATCCGGCGGCTGCTGGGCTGTTGCGGGCATGTGGTGTTGAATGCGGGGAGCCTGCGCCATGGCGGGCTGCTGCGCGAGGTGGTGGCGGAGGCGGATCGGGTCGAACTGCTCTGCGGCCAGACCATTTGCGAGATCGAGGCGTGCCGCCGCCTGCTGGACAGGATCGGGACGGAGCGCGAGCGGATAGAGGCGATGCGGCTGCTGGTGTGGGACCATCTGCCCGGCGTGCTGCTGGATGGGCGGCGGATGGCGGATGCGCTGGGGGTCGGCGCGGCGCTGGCGCTGCCCATCGACCGGGCGCGGATGCGCAATGCGCTGAACGCCGGGCGGCCGATGGCGATGGAGGCGGATGGCGGGGCCTATATGGCGGCGATCCGGCGGGTTTGCGGGGTCGCGCCGAAGCCCGGCGGGATCGACCGGTTGCGGGGGGCGATGCTGCGCGTCGTCCAGCGTGCGTCATGAGCCTGCTGACCGGCGAAGAGGGCTTCATTCCGGCGCGGGAGGTGCGGATGGCGCCTGTCGCGCAGCCGGCGGCGCAGCGGATGAGCGACATCTATCAGATCGCCAAGGCGCAGACCTGCGCCCAGTTGATCGAGCAGCTGGAGGCGCGGGGCGATACGGCGGAGACGCTGGGGCCGAGGGCGCTGCGCGAGGAGATAGAGCAGGTCGTCGCCAGCCGCAGCCGCCGTGGGCAGATGGCGCTGAACAGCGCGGAGCGGCTGCTGCTGATCGAGGATGTCGAGGATGAGGTGGCGGGCATGGGCCCGCTGGCGCCGCTGCTGCGCGATCCAGGGGTGGACGACATCATCGTCAACGGGCCGGGGCATATCTATGCCGAGCGGGGCGGGTTGCTGGAGAAGGTCGAGACGCGGTTTCGCGACGACGCGCATCTGATGAACATCATCCAGCGGATCGTCGGGCCGATCGGGCGGCGGGTGGATGAGGCCAGTCCCTATGTCGATGCGCGGCTGGCGGACGGGTCGCGGGTGAATATCGTCATTCCGCCGGTGGCTCTGGATGGGCCGACGCTCTCTATCCGCAAGTTCCGGTTGCAGAGCATGACCATCGAGGACTGCGTTTCGGCGCAGATGATGAGCGCGGACATGGCGGCTTATCTGAGCGCGGCGGTGCGGTCGCGGCTGAACATATTGATCTGCGGCGGGACGGGGGCGGGCAAGACGACTTTGCTCAACATGCTGTCGACCTTCATCGGCGACCGGGAGCGGCTGATCACCATCGAGGACGCCGCCGAACTGCAGTTGCGGCAGAGCCATGTGGTGCGGCTGGAGACGCGGCCGCCGACGGTCGACGGCAGCCGCGAGGTGAGCAGCCGCGAACTGGTGCGCAATGCGCTGCGGATGCGGCCGGACCGGATCATCCTGGGCGAGGTGCGCGGCGTCGAGGCCGTGGAGATGTTGCAGGCCATGTCGACCGGGCATGACGGGTCGATGGCGACGCTGCACGGCAATAGTCCGAGGGACGCCTTTGCGCGGCTGGAGATGCTGCTGGGCTTTGCCGGGGTGCAGAGTGACGTGCGGGCGATCCGGCGCTTCATCGCCAACAGCGTGCATGTGGTGGTGCAGTTGCAGCGGCTGTCCAACGGCAGCCGGCGGGTGATGTCGGTGAGCGAAGTCACCGGGCTGGAGGGGGACGCCTATTCGCTGAATGAACTGTTCGCCTTTCAGGAGCAGCCCGCGCTGTCGGGGACGGGGGAATTTCGCACTTTGTCGTTGCGGCCCTTTTTCGCGGGGCGGCTGAGGGATTATCGGGGCGCGCGGCCGTGCTGAGCGGGGCGGCCTTTCTGATATTGTCGCTGCTGATCCTGATGGGGATCGGCTGGCCATTGCTGGCGCGGCAGGCGCGGCAGCGGGCGGCGATCGACCGGCGGCTGGGACTGGCCCCGACCGCGGCGATGCCGCGCCCGGCGGTGCTGGCGGCGCCGGACCGGATGGCGCCGCTGCTGGCGCAGGCGCAGATCGACGTGACGGCGCGGGCGCTGGGCATGGTCGGCGGCGGGCTGCTGCTGATCGCGCTGTTCGCCCTGCTGGCGGCGGGGCCGGTGGCGGCGCTGGCGGTGGTGGCGGGCGTGCCGATGGCGCTGGTCGGCTGGGTGCGGCGGCGGGCGCAGCGGCGCGTGGAGGCGCTGATCGAGGCATTGCCCCATTATATCGACGCGGTGCGGCAGATGCAGGCGGTCGGCAATTCGCTGGCGCAGGCGCTGGACCGGGCGCTGGCCGACGCGCCCGCCGTGGTGCGGAGCTATATCGCGCCGGTCGCAAGGCGGCTGGAGCTGGGCGCGCCGGTGGCCGATGCGATGCAGGTGCTGGCGGAGCGGCTGCGCGTTCCTGAAATATCGATGCTGGCCGCCGCGATCCGCACGAACATGCGCTATGGCGGGTCGATTTCGGCGGTGCTGCTGAACCTGGCCAACATCCTGCGCGAGCGCATCCGCATCAAGCGCGAGCTGAAGGCCGCCATTTCCGAAGCGAAGATCAGCGGCCGGGTGCTGATCGTCATGCCGCTGGTGGCGATGGCCGTGCTGGTGGCGATGAACCCCGATTATATCGGTTTCTTCCTGCGCGATCCGCGCGGGCATCGGCTGGCGGCGATCGCGCTGGTCTTGCAGGGCATGGGCATGCTGGTGATGCGGCGGGTGATGAGGCTGGCCTTCTGATGGGGGCGCTGTTCCTCCTTTGCGCGGCGCTGGGCGTCGCCTGCGCCGCGATGGGCGTGCGGATGCTGCTGGCCGACCGGCGGCTGGAGGCGCGGCTGGGCATGGCGGGCGACCGGCCGGGCTTCCGCCTGCCCGTGGCCTTCGCCGCCAGGGGGCGGGACCGGTCGGAGATTGCCGACAGGCTGATGCTGGCGGGGTTCCAGGATGCGCGGGCGGCGGACCGGTTCGTCTGGGCGCGGATGGCGGCGACGGTCGGCGCGGGGCTGGCGGCGATGCTGGTTTCGCGGATCGGCTGGGGCGGATTCCTTGCCCGGCCCCTGCTGATCGTCATCGCCGCCGGCCTGACCTATGTCGGGGCGAAGCAGGCGATCCATCTGCTCGCGGCGCGGCGGGCGCGGGCGATCATGGCGGAATTTCCCTTCCTGCTGGACCTGATGCTGATGATGCTGGAAAGCGGCATCTCGCTGGACCAGTGCTTCCGCGCCATTGCGCGGGACGAGGCCATTGCGGTGCCGCACCATGCGCGGCTGATCGCGATGCTGGTCGCCGATCTCGACCGGGGCATGCGCTATGAGCAGGCGCTGGACCGCTGGGCGGCGCGGGTGGCGGTGAACGGGGCGAAGGAACTGGCGGCGCTGTTCCGCCAGGCGCTGTTCCAGGGGGTCGAGCTGGCCCCCGCCCTGCGCGAATTCGTGCGGGAGTTCACCCAGCGCCGCGTCGCCAGCGCGCGGGAGGCGATGGGCGGCATCACCGTGCGCATGGTGGTGCTGATGATCCTGTTCTTCATGCCCGCCCTGTTCGTGGTGCTGGGCGGGCCGCCAGTGGTGGCGATCTTCGATACTTTGCGGGGGGTGTCGCAATGAGGCGGTTGATGCTGGCGGCGATGCTGATGGCGGCCGCGCCGGGGGAAGCGGAGGAAGCGCCCGACACGCGAGGGCTGTATCTGCAACTCATCCACCAGGCGCGGGCCGACGGGCGGCCACGGGCGGCGCTGGCCTATCTGGACGATTTCGAGCGGCGCTATCCGGGCGATGCCGAGGCGCGGCTGCTGCGGGTCAACAGCCTGATCGACCTCGGGCAGATCGACGCGGCGGAAGTGGTGGTCCTGCCGCCGGAGACGGCGGGCGGTGGGGTCAGCGCGGTGCGCGGGCATCTGCTGGCGGCGCGGGGGCGGTGGGACGAG